>NZ_JAUAOA010000010.1 GCF_030542965.1 Azotosporobacter soli | reverse complement strand
TGAACTGAACCAATAAAAACGGACAATGACAAAACACCCCCAGTTGTAGATAATTAATCTATGACTGGGGGTGTTCATATGTCAGGGCAAAGAGGAATAAAACATTTTGGAGAACACATTATTCTCGACGTTCTAAAAATGAAAGAAGAAGGCAAAACGAATCGTGAAATTAGCGAGTTCTATGGATTTAAGGATAAATACGTAATCAAAGAACTAATCCGAAGACACAACCGAAAACAAAAGATGATTGAATCTGGAATTATTCCACGGAAAAAAGGCAGACCGCCTAAAAGCTATGTTACCATACAGGATAAAAGAGATAATGAAATCAAGCGTTTAAAGATGGAAAACGAACTATTACGTTCTTTTCTTCAAATCGTTGGAAGGAAGTGAGGCCATCTGTAAAATACATGGCAATTTATAAAAACCAAGACAGCTATTCTATCTCTGCAATGTGTGACTTTTTTGATGTATCACGCAGTGGGTACTATGATTTTGTTCATCGCATGAATCAACCGAATCGCAATGAACGAATCGTAGCAGAAATTGCGGTATGCCAAGAAATATCAAAAAGAACGTATGGATATCGAAGGGTTCATTTGTGGCTTCAACAGAATAGAAATATATTTATTGATCCGAAAACCGTTCTTCGCTTAATGAGCAAATATAATTTATTATCTCAAATTCGCCGACGTAAAAAATACAAGAGAATGCAGCAACAACTTCATAAATATGAAAATCTACTCAATCGTGATTTTGAAGCAACTGCGCCGAATCAGAAATGGGTTACCGACATTTCATACATCCATACACTCCAAGGAATCCTGTATTTATCAATGATACGCGATGCGTTTGATCGCAGTATTATTGCTTATAAAACAGGAACAGAACAAACTGTAAATTTAGTTCTTGAAACAATTCGAACTGCCATGAAAAAGGAAAAAGTCACTACAGAGCTGCAACTCCATAGTGACCAAGGGTTTCAATACACTTCACAGGGGTATTTTAACCTAACTAAAGAGTATGGTATTACACCGTCCATGTCAAGGCGAGGAAATTGTTATGATAACGCATTAGCTGAAAACTTTTTTAGTATTTTGAAAGCAGAATGCATTTCGAGAATACATCTCAAAACATTTGCAGAGGCTAACGAGGTTATCGATGAGTATATCTATTTTTATAATTTTGAACGCATTCAACTAAAAACAAAACTGACACCGTATGAAAAACGATGCCAGTTTGCGTAATTTAAAGCTATTCTACTTCTGGGCGTTTTATTTTATGTACGTTGTTTCTGGTTCAGTTCAGATATGCCAAACGGGTTTCCTTTTAGTAATCGGATTTATATTTGTTTGCGTTTATCACTTTTCGTTTGCGGGGGTATAATCAGTCTAGGGATCCAGGGTGGTGCAGGCGGTTCGGCCCTCTTGGGCGTAAAATCAAGTAGGTCGCGAATCCAAAGCGGCGACTTGCCATTAGCGTCGGCAACGCGCCAGGAGATGATGCGTATAGCAATATAAACAAGTAAAAGAATAAATGAAAGTAGCAAATCCATAGGCTATCACCTTTTACGCTTTATGATGCTGTAACAAGTATAACATAATGCAACTTATGAAATTAACTATTTTCTTTTAGTGAACCTAGCATTTGAAGATAAATCGGTTGCCAATAATTTTTATCGATATCGGGACAGATAAGGACAACCGCAGTGATTTGACCGTTGCGTGGAACTAGGTTGACAATGGCGAACATCGGCAGCGGTAGTTTTTCCGGTAAAGTGGCGCGTAACGCCAATTGGATACCCGGATGATTGGGGATCGATGACTTGTTGGCGGGTAACCACTCGATTAATTTCAAATTGTTTTCCTCTAGTTTTTTACTGACCAGAGTTTTTCCCATTTCGGACAATAATGGATAGATTTCTGGTTTGAAACCGATCAAATCGATTAAAGTTCCGGCCATACCGAGATCTTGCGGTGCTTTGTAGACGAGTAAGCGGGCGTAATGAATTCCGGCTGTATCGGTAGCAGATAAGTCATATTGCGTTTCCATGTTTGTCATGCTTTCAGTGCCGACAGCCGCTGTTGCGCTGCAACCGGTCGGCAGCGAAGTCGTTCCTACGCCTTCAAGGGAAAATACGCTGCCCGATGATGAAATGGCGGCCGAAGTCGTAAGGGGCAAAGCAAGAAAAACAAAAAGCAAAAATAGGCTGAAAAAATGACGGTTTAGCATGAAAGAATGCCTCCAATCGGTTAATCCAGAGATAATGTTTGACCAGGGAGTAGGATATGAACAGGAATGGAAAAGCGCGCTTCAACATCCTGCTTAAACGTTTCAGCATTTTGTGCGATCAATGGCCAGGTGTTGTAATGCATGGGGATAACATGTTTTGCGTTCAACATTTTCGCTGCTTCAGCGGCATCGGTCGGACCCATTGTAAAATTATCGCCAATCGGCAGCAGGGCATAGTCGATAGATTCCAGACGGCCAAGTAGTTGCATGTCGCCAAAAATTCCGGTATCTCCTGCAAAATAAATGGTCTTGCCGAAAATGCTAACAATGAAACCGCTGGCGAGCCCGCCAGAAACTCCAGCGCCGTGCAATGCCGGAGTGAGGCGAACGGAACCGAAATCAAAGACGTGTTTGCCACCGATATGCATCGGGTGGATGCGGCAACCAGAGGTTTCGCACATGCTTGCTAATTCAAAGGTGGCTACGATTTGAGCGTCATTGGCTTTTGCTATCTCAATTGCGTCGCCGAGATGATCGTGATGCCCATGGCTTACGAAGATGTAATCACATTTAATACTTTCTGGTTGTATAAGTTGATGGGGATTATCACGCAAAAACGGATCAAAGAGAAGGGAATAGTTTGGTGTGGACAAGAGAAAACATGAGTGTCCCCAAAATTGAAGTTGCATAACGGCCGCCTCCCGTCGATTTTTTCATAATAGACAAAGATACTATAAGTATAGCAGGAAAAGATAGAAAAAGAGCAGGATTTTTGGTATTTGTAACGAAAATCATTTTACATCGAAAATAAAAAACCAGGAATGGGAGGAAGGTTTGTGAATTACCGACGAAGCGTATTTATTTTCTTGTTTTTGTTAGTCCTTCCTTCGGTCGCATTTGGTGCAGCAATCAAAGTACAAGAAGGCGACACCGGTGAAAAAGTCACCTTCATTCAAGAACGATTGAAAGTCAATGCTTATTATGAAGGCGCAACGGATGGTCGTTTTAATTCATCAGTTACGAAGGCTGTTAAAGCGTTTCAACGTAAGAATGGATTAAAACCAGACGGTGTAGTAGATGATAAGACGTACCAATTGTTGGAGAACATGCCTAAAGGGACAGGCGTGGGTCAAAAAGTGAGCGACAGTGCCCGGAAATATATTGGTGTGCCCTATAAATTCGGTGGTACGACAGCAAAAGGATTTGACTGTTCTGGTTTAGTTCAAAAAGTTTTTCAGGAACAGGGCATTAAGGTGCCGCGTATGGCAGATGAGCAATTCAAGTATGGCAAATCTGTTTTACGAACGACTCTGCTGCAGCCGGGAGATGTGGTTTTCTTCACTACGTATGAAAAAGGTGCGTCGCATTGCGGTATTTACATGGGAAACAATAAGTTTCTCCACGCCTCTTCAAGTAGAGGTGTCATGATCAGCGGACTCGACGAAACATATTGGAAGCCGCGTTATTTGGGTGCAAAGCGGTTCGTATAAAAAACAACCTGGAAATGCAAAAAAAAGCATTTCTGGGTTGCTTTTATATTTACACTGTGCTATAGTTTGTATAACTTAATAAGAAAACATGTAAAGGTGATGAACGGGAAGAGTAGACTAGTTTGTTTTTCAGAGAGCCGAGGGGTGGTGCGACTCGGTAAAGAGGCTAGTTGAAATACACCTGGGAACTGCAGGCCGAACGATAAGTCCAGTAGGCCGTGCCGGAATGCCTCCGTTATAAAAGGCTAGAGTATCGGTCGTGTAAGTGTACGCCCCGTACTTGAAGAGTGGCTTGCTATGGCAAGCAGGGTGGTACCGCGGGTTAAGTCTCCGTCCCTGTAGGGATGGGGGCTTTTTCTATTTTTATCTAAGTTGATTAAAAAGATGATGGAGGTTATGAAAATGATTATTGTAATGAATGACAACGCGACGAAGCAGGAAATGGAACAGGTGGTGGATCGGTTAGAGGCAGTCGGACTTAAGGTTCATTTGTCGACCGGCGATAGCCGAACGATCATTGGCGTAATTGGCGAAAAAGGATTGATTGCCGAACAGCCGATAGAGGCTATGCCAGGTGTTGAAAAAACGGTAGCTGTGACCGAAAGTTATAAATTAGTGAGCCGCAGCTTTCATCAGGAAGACAGTATCATCGATATTGACGGAGTGAAAATTGGCGGCGGTAATTTGGCTGTCATGGCGGGGCCGTGTGCTGTGGAAAGTATGGAGCAGTTATTGGAGTCGGCGCGTGTGGTAAAGGCGGCCGGAGCACAATTCTTACGCGGCGGAGCATTCAAACCACGAACTTCGCCTTATGCGTTTCAAGGTTTAGAGGTGAAAGGCTTGGAAATGTTGGCTAAGGCTCGTGAACTTACCGGTTTGAAGGTGGTGACGGAAGTTGTAGATGTGGAATCGGTTCCCGTAGTTGCCGAATATGCTGACATGTTGCAAATCGGTGCGCGCAACATGCAAAACTTCAAACTGTTGACGGCAGCCGGCAAAAGCAATAAGCCGGTACTTCTGAAACGCGGCTTGGCGGCGACGATTAATGAATGGTTGAATGCTGCGGAATACATCATGAGTGAAGGAAATTACAACGTGGTCTTTTGCGAACGCGGTATTCGTACTTATGAAGAATATACGCGAAATACACTTGACTTAAGCGCGGTTGCAGCGGTTAAACAAATCAGTCATTTGCCGATTATCGTTGATCCAAGCCATGGCACAGGACGTTGGAAATTAGTCGGGCCAATGTCGAGGGCGGCAGTTGCTTGTGGGGCTGATGGTCTAATGATTGAAGTACATCCGAATCCGGCAATCGCATTGTCAGACGGAAAACAATCCTTGACTCCGGAAAATTTCTCTTTAGTAATGAAGGAAATTTCCGGCATTGCAAACTTAATGGGGATGAAGATGGCATGAACGCCCAAAAGATAGCCGTTGTTGGATTGGGGTTGATTGGAGGATCACTGGCGCTCGCGCTACGTGACGCTTACCAGAGTTCAATTGAATTGTGCGGCGTGGATCAACGGGAAGAGGATTTAAATGCGGCAATCAATAGGCAGATTTTGAACTGGGGAACGGCGTCGATCGCCGAAGCGGCAGCTTGGGCGGATATTATCTTTCTCTGTACGCCTGTTTTGCAAATACCGGTTTTAGTTTCAATGATGGCGCCGCATCTTAAGCCTGGAACAATCATTAGCGATGTGGGAAGTACGAAACAATTAATTTCCTTTCAGATCAGAAGCTTGCTTCCGGAACATGCAGACTATGTCGCCGGACATCCAATGGCAGGGCGGGAAAGCAGTGGTTTTTGCGCAGCGGATAAAAATCTCTTTCGTGGCAAAAAATATATCTTACTGCCGGAATATACTCGGCAACCGGAATCGCTAGTGGTCATTGAAAATTTGTTAAGCGTACTTGGAGCGGATATTGCATATATGGATGCGATAACACATGACAAATGCGCGGCCATCATCAGCCATGTTCCTCATGTAGCGGCAGCCGCATTGGTTAATTTACTGGAAGATGGCGAGACGGAAACTGCTAAACTGGCGGGTGGCGGGTTTAAAGATACTACACGAATAGCCTCTTCCAATGCCGATATGTGGTCGGATATTTGCTTGACGAACGGAGAGGCCATTGTTGATTCGCTGGAAAATTTAAAACAAAAGCTGGATGACATGATTTATGCCATCCAGCGTCAGGATCGAAACGAAATTCATCAGTTCTTCAGCAATGCAAAACAAAAGCGGGATCAACTTGTTAGCGAGTCACTCTTGACCAATTAGCGTTAATCAATTGTCCCATTAACTTTTTCCCTTCTAAATCCATGTGCAAACCATCGACTGCAAAATGCGGTGGTAGATCGCCATCTGCGTTCATGAAGAATGGTGCAATGTCTATTACATAACGCTGTTGGCGTAGAAATGCATTGACCAGTGCAAACTGTTCTTTCCATTCGGGTGATGTTTCTTCTTGAAAAACGCGGGCGATCGCATCCGGGTTGATCGGAGGGAGCGTGAGGAAGATAGGGCGGATGCCATTGCGAATGCATTTGTCGCGAATGGTTGCTAAATCATGGATGACTTCCTCTGCGGGAACACCACCGCGCAGGCTATTGGTCCCGCCCATGATGAGTAAAAATTGCGGATGAAAGGGCAGTACGTCATGCTCAAAGCGATAGAGCATCGTCTCGCTGGTATCACCGCTTTTACCTAAGTTAAGAGCGGGAAAGGAAAGATATTTTTGAAAGCTGTATTCCATATCGGCCGGAGAATAGGAAACTGCTCCGCCGCCATGTGTAATGCTGTCGCCAAAGGTTGCTGCATAGCGACCGCTTTGAAAATCGACCGTGTAAGCTTCGGCATCAGAATAAACGCCAACGGCATGCCCGTTTTCATCTAAACCGCGGACGCGCCAATAATAAGTTCCAGGTGAAATCCGGGGGTTTTCATCATAACAGTCATAGCGACTTTGTACGATGGATGTCCAGATGCGATGTTCCGAAGGATAAGTGCCATTCGGGTTTTCTGGAGGGTGGTCAGTCAATTCGACTTCATACTGTGTAGCGCCCGGTATGGGGATCCACTCATAAACCGGGTAAATCGGCACGGGCAAATTGGCGGCGGCATAGCCGGTGTTTGATAGCGGACGCAGTAAAAATGGTTGCAAATTATCGATATAAATTTCTTCTGCATCAGAAAAAACACCAATTGGATTACCGTTGAAGTCAAGGCCGCGAGCACGCCAATAGACCTTATCGCGAAAGAAACGCGAGATATCGAGACTGTGACCGTTTGAAAAAACATCGCGTGTAACAAGTAGTTGAAAACGGGAGTGCTCTGTACCGTTTGGATTTTCCGGCAGGGCAGAAAGAAGTTCAAACTCATAATAAACCGCGCCAGCAACGGGGCTCCAGCTTAACATAGCAGTCGAAGGCGCCGGTGCCGAGGCTGGATAGTGCAAGGTCGGGGCGGGCTTGAGGTTTGCCTGCCTTAAGCTGGAGAATGCGACTGGTTCCGAATAAGTACCGAGTGGGTGATGCAGCAAACTATGCGCCGATACGCGGATAAAAGCGCTCTCAGGAAATGAGTTGTCAAGTTGGATATTGTTTGACAGCGTACGATACCGGGTGATGCGCGTAGCATCAGATGGCAGCAACTGCCAGTGTTCACGTGAACCGCTGAAGACTTCCACCTCATAATAGGCGGGATAAGAGGGTTTGGACCAGGAAAAGCACAGACGGTTTTGAAGACGTTCGACGGCTATGACTGGAGCATAAGTGCCGAAGCGGCTAGCCGAAGATAACTCAAATGCATATAGGGCGAGTAATAGAAATAAGATGATAGATATATATTTCCTCATGGAGGCTCCTTTTATCATATCGTTATGAATGTAGCACACTGTCACAATGATAGCATATCGGAGCTTGGTTTTCCATAATTATCCGCACTGAGCGGCGGTGCCTGAGGCCGGAGCCTGCTTTTGGGCTTGACCAAAAACAAGATGATATGTTGCAGGGATTAAACCATCTTCTGTGCAAAAGAGTTGTTCGTAATGCGATATCATCGTTGGAAGAAGTTTTCGATTAAAGTTATTACTAACTGAGGTCGGCGTATGATTAGCGCCGACTTTTTTTATTGAAGAGAGAAAAGAACGGACAGAAGGGTAATAAAGCAGTTCGGTTTTTTCCCTGTGATGGCAGAAGAGTCCGTTGTTAGAAGCATAGTCGGCCAGCGATGCAGAGGAAGCGAAGGGCGGGCCATGACGAATGTCAGACGGCAGAGTAAGACTATGGCGTGCCTGATTGAAAGAGGTATGCAACTCATAAAATGTTTCCGGTCCGAAAGTCGCATACAACAAGAGACCTTCAGAGGTCAAGTGACGGAAAAATCCGGAAAAAGCCGCGTCGTAATTGTTGAACCACTGGAAAGCTGCATTGGAAATGATTAAGTCAAATTTAGTGTTGAGAGAGAGGTTTTCACCGTCTTGTCTTTCGAATCGAACATTTTTGCCTGTTTGTAGGATTGAAGCCTGAGTGAGCATGGTTTCTGAAATGTCGGTCGCTACAATGTCAGCGCTAGGAAAGGATTTCGACAATAGACGGGTCAGATAGCCGGTGCCGCAGCCGATCTCTAGAATATGTGAAAAAGAGCGGCTAACCTTTTGTGTTTGCTGGAGGAGTAGGTGGGCCATTTTTTTTTGGACGACGGCATTTTCTTCGTAAGTTGTTGCGGCGCGGCTGAAACTATGCAAAATTTTTTCTTTATCCAACATGACTATTACTCCCTTCGAATTGTCGAAAAATGGATTCGAGCAAGATTTGAAATTTATTTTTCTCGTTTAAAAATGGTGCATGGCCGGACTCGGAGAATGCGTGCAATCTCGCGCCTGGCAGTTGTGCGGCAAGATAAACAGCGGCCCTATAGGGGCAAATTTGATCCTGCGTTCCGTGGATGATGTGACAGGGGAGGGTGATTTGTCCTAAGAGAGGACGAAGATCAGTTGCTGCTAAATAATCAAGACCCAAGAGATGTGATTCAAGTTCGAGCGGTGATGGTTCGTCCGCTAACATAGAAAAAGCGTCTGAATCGATTTGTCTACGAAAGCTGGCTATGGCAGTAGATGGGGTGCGCAATACTTGGCGTTTGAGTTGGCGCAGTGCGCCTGCTGATTGGCCGTGAGGAAAATCTGGTGCAGTTAAAAAGCGAGGCGTGGTTCCGACCAAGATGAGACCGGCTACATTATTGGGGTGGCGAAACGCTGTTTCTAGTGCCAGCATGCCGCCGAGTGACCAACCGACTAACACTGTTTTTTTGTTGTGCAATGCAAGAAAACGTAGGAGTTTATCTAGGGAGTAATTATCAGGCCAAGGGTGATGAAGTGGAAAATGAGCATTTGGCGTGTGGCAGTAATCCGGCCAAATGTCGGAATTAAAGGACCAGCCTTGTAAATATGTGATATGCAAAGAGAACACCTCTCGTTAACTTAAAAATAATAATGGTTTACGTTGATGCTTTAATATTACGGAAAATGAAATGCAAATGCAAGAAATATTGTGCGGGCGATGGATGCGAGGAAGTCGTATTTTTGGAACAAAACGGAAAATGATGCTAAATAAAGAGGAAAATAACCTTGCAATGTAGTATGATATAAGCAGTGAAAATAAATGAAATATAATACGATAAATTTAAGAAATTGGGGTGTTCGCATGGCTTACACTATATTGGTAGTCGATGATGTGGCCTTTAATCGTACTGTACTGAAAGCAGCGTTAAAGGATATGGAAGATGTCATATTTACTGATGCTGTAAATGGCGTTCAGGCTCTGGAAGTGATGGAAAGCGAAGAAATAAGCTTGGTGATACTTGATTTAATGATGCCGGAAAAAAATGGCTTTGATGTCCTGAGGGAGATGCGTCAGGATCATCGTTTGAAGGACATCCCTGTCATTGTATATTCGGCTATGGACGAAATCGACAGTATTAGTGAAGCGCTGGCTCTCGGCGCGTATGATTATTTTACAAAGCCTTTAAAACCGAAGCAGATGAATGTAATTTTGCCGATGAAGGTTAAAAATGCTATTCAACTATATGAACAACAAAAGACGATTCAAGCGCTGAATGAAAAAATGAGTCTTGAAATGCTGCTTGCAAATGTGTTTCAGCAGTCATTGTTGAAAGAAAGGCAAAGCTTTACGGTTGCCGACATGTACGGAAAATTTATTCCCTGCCATGAGGTGGGGGGGGATTTCTATGATTGCGTTGAATCCGGTGAGAGCCTTTGGTTTATTATGGCGGACGTTTCAGGCTATGGTGTGGCGGCGGCCATGTTGTCTTCCATGCTGAAAGTGGAATTTCAACATTGTGTGCAGCAGTTTCAATATCCGAATGATGTACTGCGTCATATCAATAATGTCTTTTGCAATCTAACGAAGAGTAATTATTGCCTGACTGCATTTGTCGGTCTCATCAAAGATAATACATTATGGTATTCAAATGCAGGACAATCCTATCCGGTATTTTATCAAGCAGAGAAAGATGTGGCCCATATTTTGCAAGAAAGCAGCCACAGCATAGGTATGATTGAAGACGAAGAATATGAACTGCATCAATTGCCGATTGCAGCGGGCGATCTTGTCGTGACCTATACCGAGGGTCTGTTGGAGAATAAACTGGACCATGCAGGAGCGGATGAGGTGTATGAAGAATTGTCGCGCTGCGTAATTAATCGAAAGCATCTGATTGCTGAACGGCCAACAGAATTTTTTGAAACGATCTTCCAATTGTTCGGAAATGGCTCGGATAAAAAAGCGAAAACGGATATGGCGATGATGCTTATTTGCGCGAAGTGAGAAGAACGGGTTTGCATTGATAAGAAACGGTGCGAGCCCGTTTGTTGCATGTGACATACATCATAGATTACATATAACAAATTTGTTAAAGTAAGAAGAAAAGAGATGAGGAAGAAGCATGAAAATAAAACGCAAAATTGTTAAGATTGATGAAATGCTTTGTAATGGCTGTGGCCAATGCGTTTCACCGTGTGCCGAAGGGGCAATCACGCTGGAGAATGGAAAAGCGAAGGTGTTACGGGAAGAATTATGTGATGGTGCAGGTTTTTGCCTCGGCGTATGTCCGACTGGCGCACTTACGCTCGAAGAGCGTGAAACGGAAAATTTTGATGAAGAGGCAGTTAAAGAGCACAAAGCTTCACTTGTGAAGGAGGGGCTTGCGCCGCATATCATGAGTTGCCATTGGTGCGGTAATTCGGAAATGATACAACCCTTGTTGCCGGTTAAGACGAACGGTGACAGTACCTGGGTTTGTGTGAAATGTCTGCCGCAGTTGATCCACGGTTAATCGAGGGATAAAAAACAGATCCTTTCAAGCATGAAAGAGATCTGTTTTTGTTTTGTCATTAAATATCGATTTGCCAAGCCGAGGACATTTTTGTATAGTATAGAGTAGTGTAAGTAAGAGAAAAGGAGAGTGCCATGCATATCGTGTTAGTGGAGCCCGAGATTCCAGGCAATACGGGAAATATTGCACGCCTTTGCGCTGCTACGGCGAGTCGGCTGCATTTGGTTAAACCACTGGGATTTTCTTTGGAAGACAGGTATCTTAAGAGAGCCGGACTGGATTACTGGCATTTAGTCGATGTCGTTTGCCATGAGGATTTTGCTTCTGTAGAGGCTGAATTGGCGGGGCACACCTTTTATTACGGTACAACGAAAACGACTCGTTCATATAGTCAGATTGCCTATAAGGCGGATGATGTTTTGGTGTTTGGGAAAGAGACGGCCGGATTGCCGGAGACGTTGCTTGCAGAAAACAGTGAGCGGTGCATCACAATTCCAATGCGAAAGGGCGCTCGATCTTTGAATTTGTCAAATTCGGTGGCGATCGTTCTTTATGAAGCGTTGCGGCAGACCGGATTTTCTGGATGTTAAAGAGTAACCTTTACTAACAGAGATAAAAGAGTGTTATGATGTGTAATATTTAATTTGGAGGGCTATAAAGTGAACATTTATGACAAGACGCATGAATTAGTAAAAGCAATCAAAGATTCGCAGGAGTTTAAAACGTTTCAAGCGGCTAAAAATGAGATCGAATCGGATTCGAATGCAAAAGAGATGGTAAAGAATTTTATCTCGAAACATATGGAATTGGAATATGAGATGATGGCTGGAAAGCCTGAAGATAAAGAAAAAGCGGAAAAAATCCAACAAATGTATCAGCTCATTTTATTAAACAGCAAGGCGGCATCTTTTATGCAAGCGTATATGACGCTGCAGCGGGTAGTTGCGGATGTGTATAAAATTTTAGGCGATTCGGTTGCCGAAGGAATGGATTTTTTTGATAAAAAATAAGATGAAAAATGACTTTGAAGCAGTTATCGCAAGTGAGCGCATTGCATATGAAGCGCCGCTGGCAGAGTATACAACGTTTAAAATCGGCGGTCCGGCAGACGTGTTGGCTTTTCCGATTTCGGTAGCAGAAGTGGCGGCGCTGGTGCGCATTGCGGCCGCCTATGCGATGAAAATCACAGTTCTTGGGAATGGCTCGAATATTTTAGTGCGCGATAAGGGGATTCGCGGACTGGTCTTGAAATTTGGTGATGAAATGGCTCAAATACGACGCCAGGGAAATGTTCTGATTGCAGGAGCTGGCACCGGCCTTGGGGACTTGGCTCGCTTTGCTGCGCAAGAAAAAATGACCGGTATGGAATTTTCGGTTGGTATTCCCGGTAGCGTTGGAGGAGCCGTGTTTATGAATGCAGGCGCCTATAATGGGGAAATTAGTGCAGTGGTCGAAAGTGTAACCGCCGTTACGTTAACTGGCGAAATTCAAAAACTGTCGCGACCGGAATTGAAATTTTCTTATCGGCATAGTGTCTTTCAAGAGAGTCATGCGATCATCTGTGAAGTGGAATTAGGGCTGGCGGATGGTCAGGAAGAAATGATTTTGGCGCAGATGGGGGAGTTTACCGAAAAGAGAGAGAGTAAACAACCGCTTGAAATGCCGAGTGCAGGAAGCACATTTAAACGTCCGGAAGGTCATTTTGCCGGTACTTTGATTGAAGCAGCCGGCCTGAAGGGCCTTCGTTACGGCGGCGCGGAAGTGTCAACGAAACATGCCGGTTTTGTCGTGAATGCCGGCGGCGCAACCGCAGCTGATGTGCAGGCGCTAATTAAAGAGGTGCAGCATCGTGTTTTTGAACATGCTGGTGTGATGTTGCATCCGGAAGTGCGCATTATCGGAGATGAATAAAGCGGATAGGAACAGGAACCCAAATAGAAATAGGGTTCCTGTTTTATGTCATAATGAAAAATGAGTGAAATAACGTAATCGATAAACTTATGTGATGCGAAAGCAAGAATTGCTGCAAGATGAAATAGTCGGAATTGAAGGAATTTAGCGCGTTTTGGCGAATTGGTATCGAAAGAGTAACGCATGCAGTCATTTATCTTATGGATAGAGGAGAAACATTATGCAGTTAACATTTTTAGGAGCCGCCAGAATGGTCACGGGATCCTCATACCTGTTGGAAGTGGGCAGTCAAAAAATCTTGATCGATTGTGGCATGTTTCAGGGATCAAAAGCCGTTGTTGCTTTGAATCAACGCGATTTTGTCTTTAACCCGGGTGAATTAGATTGTGTATTGTTAACGCATGCGCATATTGATCATAGTGGCTTGTTGCCTAAATTGTGCAATTCCGGCTTCAAGGGGCCTATTTATGCGACAAAGGTTACCGGAGAGTTATGCAGTATTCTTTTGCCGGACAGCGCCCATATTCAAGAATTTGATGCAGAGATTTTTAATCGTAAAGGCGTTCGGGCGGGGCGGGTAGCAATGGAGCCGTTATACACAATTGACGATGCCTACCTTTGCTTGCAGCAATTTTCTTCGGTTGCCTACGCGACGGAGGTCGTACTGTCAGATAAGGTTAGCGTGAAATTTTTTGATGCCGGACATATCTTAGGTTCGTCTTTGCTGGAGGTTACAGTGACGGAAGATGGCAAGAGCACGAAACTGGTTTTTTCCGGAGATTTAGGACAGTCCAATCAACCTTTGATCAAAAACCCGACAGTATTGACGGAAGCGGATTACGTCATTGTCGAATCGACATATGGAAATCGTCGTCATAGCCATTATGACAAAGAGGAAGCGTTGGGGAAAATTATCAAAGAGACAGCGGCGCGGGGCGGCAATATTATTATCCCGTCTTTTGCAGTAGGACGTACCCAAACGATTTTATATTATCTGCACAAGCTTCTCAAAGCAGGTAAGATTCCAGATTTACCAGTTGTGATCGATAGTCCGTTGGCAATATCGGCGACAGATATATTCATGCATAATATTCAAGATTATGATTCTGAGGCACTCGGTATGATGCGTGAAGACCAGGAAAGTCCTTTGTATTTGCCTAAATTACGCTTTACCAAGACTTCAGATGAATCGAAGGCGCTGAATGATCTCAACGAATCCGCAATCATCATTTCTGCTAGCGGAATGGCGGATGCCGGACGAATTCTGCACCATTTAAAACATAATCTGTGGCGTCCGGAATCAAGTGTGTTGTTTGTCGGTTACCAAGCGCAAGGCAGCTTGGGGCGTCGACTGATAGAAGGTGCGAAAAAAGTCAAGCTGTTAGGTGAGGAAATCAGCGTGAAAGCGGAGGTGCATAACCTCGACGGGTTTTCCGCCCATGCGGATCAGGGACAATTGCTCGAGTGGTTAGGGAATTTTGAAGGCAAACCGGCTTGCGTCTTTTTGGTGCATGGTGAAGTGGATATGGCTGAGCCGTTTGCGCTATTGCTTAAAGAAAAATTGGCCATGCAGACTTATATTCCACATTTTTCTGATGCAGCCCATATTGCAGGACGAAACTGGGAAATTGAAGAAAGCGGCATCGTCGTTCTTGATCCTGCACAGCGCCAATTGCAAGAATATCTTGAAACGGTGGAACGGGAGTATCAGCAATACCGTCGCCAATTAGAGCAGGCGGTTGCCTCTGATAAACAAAAAATGCCGGAAATTCTACGGCGACTGGAAAAATTGCAGAGTTATATGCGAAAAACTTTGAACGCAGTTTGATACTAGCTATTGACAGGGCGAGTGCCTTATACTATAGTAGCTTTATGCATAGACGGAGAGGATGCCGAGAAGCATCCTTTCTTTAATTTGGCTTGGAGGATGAAGGATGAAACGTCAGGACCTAAGAAATATAGCGATTATTGCTCACGTTGATCATGGTAAAACTACATTGGTGGATGCCATGCTTCGCCAGAGTAATGTTTTTAGAGCGAATGAACAATTGACGGAACGGGTTATGGACTCAAACGACCTGGAACGCGAACGCGGCATCACGATTTTGGCAAAAAATACCGCAATCATGCATGAAGGCGTGAAAATCAACATTGTTGACACCCCGGGACATGCTGACTTCGGCGGCGAAGTGGAGCGCGTTCTGAATATGGTAGACGGTGCGCTATTGCTGGTAGACGCGTTTGAAGGGCCAATGCCGCAGACAAAATACGTTTTGCGCAAGGCTCTTGAACAGAAATTAAAGGTTGTTGTTGTTGTTAATAAGATCGACCGTCCGGATGAAAGAGCTATCGAAGTTGTCGATGAAGTTTTAGAGCTGTTTATTGAGCTGGGAGCGGACGACGAGCAACTCGAGTTCCCTGTTATTTATGCGGCTGCCCGTGCTGGCGTTGCAAAAATGGATATGAAGGATGAGGCAGTCAACTTAGAGCCGATCTTCAAAGTTTTGCTGGAAGAAATCCCGGCGCCGGAATGCGACGAGGACGGAGCTTTGCAAATGATGGTCACTACACTGGAATATGACGATTATGTAGGCCGTGTAGCCCTGGGACGTATTATGCGTGGTACAATCAATGCGGGACAACAAGTCGTTACGATTAAAGGCGAAGTCCAGGCGAAGGGGAAACTCGGTCGCCTCTATACCTATGAAGGTTTGAAACGCGTAGAGACTGAATCGGCTAAAGCAGGCGACATCATCGCCTTGACGGGCTTGGCGGATGTCAGCATCGGTGATACCATTGCCGATCCGCTGCAACCGGAAGCTCTGCCGTCGATTCATATCGATGAGCCGACGCTGTCGATGGTTTTCAGCGTCAACACGAGTCCGTTTGCAGGTACGGAAGGCGACTTCGTTACGTCGCGCCATTTGCGCAACCGTCTCTTCAAAGAAGTGGAAACGAACGTCAGTTTGCGTGTTTCCGAGACTGACAGTGCCGATTCATTTGAAGTTTCAGGCCGTGGTGAGTTGCATCTGTCGATCCTGATTGAAACGATGCGTCGTGAGGGCTTTGAATTCCAAGTCGGTAAACCGGAGGTTGTTTATAAGATGATCGACGGCGAACGTAATGAACCGCTCGAGCATCTGACGATTGACGTGCCGCAAGAGTTTATGGGCGCGGTTATGGAAGCGCTGGGTGTGCGCAAAGCGGAATTGATCAATATGATTGAACTGGCTGGGTATTTGCGTATGGAATTTATCATTCCGGCGCGCGGCTTAATCGGTTTCCGTTCGGAATTCCTGACGAATACTAAAGGAACGGGTATCATGAACCATGTTTTCCATGGCTATGCACCGTTCAAGGGCGCAATCCAAGGCCGCACGCGCGGCGTGTTGGTAGCGTCTGAACAAGGTGAAACCTGCGCATATGGTATTTATGGCTTGCAGGATCGTGGTACTATGTTCGTTTCTCCGGTACAACCGGTATACCAAGGAATGATTGTTGGCGAAAGCACACGCGATATTGACATGGATGTAAATCCGTGCAAGAAAAAGCAGGTATCCAACATGCGTACAAGCGGCACCGATGAGGCGTTGCGTCTTGTTGCTCCGCGCTTGCTGTCGCTGGAACAGGCTCTCGAATACATCAATAAGGATGAACTTGTCGAAGTAACGCCGCAAAGTATCCGTTTGCGCAAAGCTACGCTCGATAAGCATCAACGTGGTCGTGAGCGCAAAAACGCTTAGTAACGAAGAATTTTTGGAGCTTTTGCAGGAAAAATGAAATGATTGGCGAATGCATACCAAAAGTAGTCATTTTATGACTTTGGAGGGCGAAAGACGTGGCAGTCGGATTGATTGATAAGTTAACGAACTTTTTAATGCCGATGGACGAAGTGCCGGAGCATGAAACAAGAGAAGAGCCGGAAGCGAATGAATTGGCTGCTTTGCGCGCAAAGAAAGCAACTCATTTGAAGGTTCATACTCAGGATCAGTCTGTGCTTAGGGTTTTAGTAGCCACGCCACAGCGCTATGATGATGTGCAGTTGTATGCGGATCAGCTGAAAGCGAAAGCTGCCTTAGTCATTAATTTTGAATGTGTAGAGCCATCGGTTCAACGCTCGATTATTGACTTTCTTAATGGTGTTTGTTATGTGACGAACGGAAATGTGCAGCGAGTATCGGATACGATACTCGTGTATACACCGGATCAGGTAGATATAAATAAAGAGCTATTCGCATATTCCGTGCCTGCTTATACTAAGGCGATTCGCTAAGGGATAAAGCTAAACCCCCACGTTAAACGTGGGGGTTTTTTAATATGTCGCGTCAGTTGAGTTTTATTAATAAGTCTGAGAGATGGTTTAATAAGGTGTCGATATCTTGTTCTGTGATAATGAGCGGAGGTTGAAAAGCAAGGACGTTGCGGTCGGGGCCGTTTTTACCGATTAAGACGCCGCGGTTCTTTAATTCCTCTAAAATCAGATCAGCTTGCGCGCTGGCGGGGCTTCCGTCACTCTGAATCAGTTCTGCACCGAGCATTAGCCCAAGACCGCGGACATCGCCGATCAGAGCGTGTTTTGTTTGCAGTTCGAGCAGTCCTTGGCGCAGTTTGGCGCCAAGTTTGGCAGCGCGTTCGACAAGAGTGTTATCAGCAATGTATTGCAATGTTGCCAAAGCTGCACTGGCGGTGACTGGATTGCCGCCAAGCGTGGATGCGCCGGGGCGCGTGTATACATCTGCGATTTCAGGACGTGCAATAAATGCGCCAACGGGTGCGCCATTGCCGAGCGCCTTGGCCAACGTCATGATATCAGGTTCAATATCATAGTATTCACTGGCAAACAAGTGGCCTGTCCGGCCAAATCCCGTTTGAACCTCATCCATAATCAAGAGGATTCCATAATGAGCGAGAACTTCCTTGAGGCGCTTAAAGTAACCTTGAGGCGGTGTAATAATGCCGCCATTGCCTTGAATGGGTTCGGCAAACATGGCCGCTACCTGGCCGGAGGTTGCTGTCTTTATTACGGATTCTACCTCCTGAACGCAGGCGAAATCGCATTCCGGATATTTTTTGTGGCAAGGGCAGCGATAGCAGTAAGGATTTGGCGCCATAGCTACCCCTCCGACTGGCGCGGGATCGGTACGCCAGAAACTGAGTCCGGTCAGGCTCATCCCTAACTTAGTTCGACCATGCAGGCCTTGGCGTAGCGTAAGGAATTCGGATTTTCCGGTATAAAGAGTAGCCAGTAAAGCTGCTCCCTCATTCGCCTCACTGCCGCTGGCGCAAAAGAAGGATTTTTGCAAACGGCCGGGCGTAATATGTGCGAGGCGTTCTGCTAAGTTGACAATAGGTTCTGTAAGATAAATGGTACAGGTATGCTGCAACGTGTTTGCCTGGTCGCAAATTGCTTTACTGATAACCGGGTTGCAATGTCCGCAGTTCATTACGGAGACGCCGGCAAAGCAATCGAGATAACGCTTGCCTGTCTGGTCGAATAAATATTGCATTTCACCACGTACCAGTTGCATCGGTGCGGAATAAAAATGATAGGTGCAAGGAATCATATATTCTTTTTTCTTGCGGATAATTTCATCAGGTCCCAGATAGGAAGTGGTCATGATCTCATCACCTTTCTTATGATTAGCGGGAAGTACGGTAGCGCATAACGCCGATGCCAAGCTCTGATGGGCTGACGGCTCGCAGTTGTTCTAAACGCTGCGCAGAATCTTCAGCGGTCGTCGCGGCAGGGGCGGCGATGCCGTCTAATTCCTGGCGGTACAGTGCGGTGACAGCGGCGACGGTATCGACAGTATAATGCTGGCACTCAAGGCGCAAGCTGCTTAGTGCGGTGAAATTGGACAGCAATGGGAACAGACAAAGATCCTTAGCGAGTAAGATGTGGTTACGGCCATACTGATCAATGACTAACGGATGTTTTTGTCCAGCTGTATCAAGCAGTGCAAAGGAAGTCGTATTCAAAATGGCATCATTTCCTGCCGTGGCTGAAAGACCGAGAACGGCGCTAGGAACGCAGTGATCCATAACCATCGTTTCGAGTGGGCCGTGGACAATCAATTCGAGAGGAAGAGTGCTGTTTTTTGCTAAGGCGAAAATCTGCTCTTGCGTGGCTTCCAAGGAAAGTGTCGACTGGGCGACGCTGAGACTGGATAGCAAACCAATTGTTGCCGAGTTAAAGACGTTAAAGGAATAGTCGGTGTAGATCGGTAAGTCAGTAAATTGCTTAGCCAAACGAAGCGCACCTAAGTTGCTTACCATTACCCCGGCAGGACGCAAGGTTGTTAATTGTGTCAGAAAGGGTTCCAGTTCGCTGCATTCGCGTTCCATTGTGATTCGCGGCGTCATGACAACGACCTGCGCGTTATGTTGCGATGCAGTTTCAATAGCTGCTGCTATCTCTTTGAGCGACCAAGGGGTGTGCGGTTTGAAGCTGTCGCCCCCGATATAAACGACGTTGGCTCCATTTTGGCAGGCTGCGGTCAAAGATGCTAAATCACTGACGCGCACTGCTAAATTTGCCCTGTTTTTGTTGGTTGAGGTGCTCGGTAAAGTATGCAGCGTTGTAGGAAGGCCAGGCTCGCGAACGGCTTGACTGAAGAAGCGTGGTTCGCGTTGACCGTTATAGCCGATTGCTTCAGCTCCAGGGGCGGAGATGGCATAACAAGTCGAAAAATCGCGGTTACGGTTTTCAAATAAATCCTTCCAGTCAGCAGGATCGTAATAATAACCGGTTGGATCTGCAAGGTAACGATCGACTGCCCGGCGATATACGGAAACGATGCGTTTAACAAAATCAGCGGTGCGCATTCGACCTTCAATCTTAAAGGAACATACGCCGGATTGGATCAGTTCAGGCAGGTGGCGGTACATGCACATATCTTTCAGAGCCAGTTTATATGGACCGGGATCTTCCTTTCCTAATACAGTCCCCGTTTTAGCGTCGACAAGTTCATAGGGCCAGCGGCAGGTTTTCAGACAACGTCCCCGATTGGAACTTTGTCCAAAAATAATTCCGGAATGGAGACATTGGCCGCTATGAGCAATGCACATGTCTCCATGGATAAAATACTCGATTTCAATGCCGGTACGTTCCTTTAAAAGCGCCAATTGCGCCAAAGACATTTCACGATTCGTGACGACGCGTGTGATACCTTGTTCCTGAAGGGTACGAACGGCGTGTTCGTTGTGTGTATTCATCATGACCGAAGCGTGAAGGGGAACCGTAAGACCAATTTCTTTGGCTAAAGCAAGAACGGAGAGATCTTGTACGATCAAGGCATCCGGTTGCAATTCGTTCAGTAGTTGCAAATATTCTTTTAATAACGGTAGTTCGCTTTCGCTAATCAGATTGTTTACCGTAATATAGAGACGAACATTGTGTGCATGCGCATAGGCGATGGCTTTTGCCAGACCGGCGTCGTCAAAATTGGCATCGGAGCGGTGAAGGCGCATATTGAAGCGTTTCCCGCCAAGATATACAGCATCGGCGCCAGCTTCGACTGCTGCGACAAGGACTTCTTGACTGCCGACTGGTGCTAAAAGTTCAACGGATTGACGGTTTAAAATCATGATATCATCATCTCCAACTAGTCTATAATTTCTTTTGCTTGTTTTATTAAGTCGGCGGGAAGTTCAATGCCTAAGTTTGTCGCACTGAAGCGGTTGAGAATAATGTCTGGGTTTTCGGCTTGTGAAATCGAAATTGAGCCGATGGGTGTGCCGCCCAATATTGCGGCGGCTTTTTCTGCGCAGGTAATACCGAGGCGAAAATGATTTGCGGTTAAAGCAGCGAGCGCACCGGCTGCAACATTAGGGGGGTGCGAAGCAATGACCGGCAAATTGACGCTATCGGTGTAATATACGATGCTGGCAAAATTATCTTCAGCGGCCCGCCCGATCGGCAGAAAAAGCGCATCAATGTTTTCGGGCAGCAAATCTGGCAGTAAGGAGAGGGCGGCTGGATTTTCAAACGGAATCTCCTGCCAGGAGAACGGGAGCTCTAAAGCGCGAAAACCAGCAACTTCAAGAACTGCATTGGCGTCATGCAGATGATATAAACAGCCGATGGAACGGGCGTCAGGCAACAGGCGGCGAATAAAGTTTATCTTTTCGGCAGCTGCTACGCGACCGGCTGCACCAGTCGCCCATCCGCCAGGCTGTGTCAGGCTGTTTACGAGGCCTGTACCTACAGGATCAAATACAGGTGTGAAGATGACTGGTGTTTGAGGCGCGTGTTGAATGGCGGCTAATGCGGCAGGCGTACTGCAAGCAAAAATCATTTCTACTGCTGCCTCTTTGAGTTTTCGCGCAAGGGCGGGCAGTTCCTGTTCGTTGCCGTCCGCATTGTAATAGAGAAATTCGGCGGCAATATTTTTTTCGGAGAGACCGGTTTTAAAGCCTTGTACAGCTTCGTCCAAGTATTGAGTCAACTGTAAAATGCCGATTCGATGCAACATAAACACTCCTTTTACTACAACAGATGTTCGGATATCCGCTGCGGGAAATCCTGCTTTGCAAGTTGTTTTACGTTGTTAAATTATACAAGGTTTTAGCGAATAATGCGAGGGGAGGAAAGAAAAACTTGAAGCGGAGAGAGTGACGCTGTAGTATACTAAGAGAATATGGTTTATTTAAATGTAGTATGGTTAAAGTGAAAGGCGAGTGAAACATAAATTCATGTCGAATTGTCAGCAGCAAGAACAATTTGTGCATTTGCACGTGCATACAGAATATAGTCTTTTAGACGGAGCGAGTCGGATCAGTGATTTATTGGCACGAGCCAAGGAACTTGCCATGCCGGCATTGGCGATCACCGATCATGGCTCTATGTATGGCGTGATTGATTTTTATAAACAGGCGCGCAAACATGGCATCAAACCGATCATTGGCTGTGAAGTTTATGTTGCGCCGCGCTCGCGCACGGAACGAAGCATGGTGGAAGGCGATGCTTACTACCATTTAGTACTGTTGGCGGAGAATCAAACGGGTTATCGTAATTTACTGGAATTGATTTCACGCGCGAATAAAGAGGGCTTTTATTATAAACCACGCGTTGACCGCGATTTATTGCGCGAGTACAGCCGCGGATTGATCTGTCTTAGTGCCTGCATTGCTGGAGAAGTTCCGGCCTTGATATTGAAAGGTGATATTTCGGGTGCGGAAAAACTCGCATCGGAATATAGAGATATTTTTGGCCAAGATAACTTTTATTTAGAACTACAAGATCATGGGATACCAGAACAGCGTCAAGTGAACCGGATCTTAATCGAAATGAGTAAGAAGTTGAATATTGGCCTTGTTGCGACAAATGATCTTCATTATGTAAAAAAAAGCGACAGTGAGAGCCATGATGTTTTGTTATGCATTCAAATGGGCAAGACGGTTGACGATCCGGCCCGAATGCGATTCTCCAGCAGCGAATTTTATCTGAAAAGCCGGGCTGAAATGCAACAACTTTTTCAAAATGTTCCTGAAGCGCTGGATAACACATTGCGAATTGCTGAGCGCTGCCAGGTTGAAATTGAATTTGGGCATTTGTATTTACCGGAGTTTCCTGTGCCGGAGTCTTTCACTGCGGATGAATATCTGGCGCATCTGTGTACAGAAGCGATTGAAAAGCGTTTTGCGACAGACAGTCAAGAAATCAGGGAACGGCTTCGCTTTGAATTGGATGTTATTTATCGAATGGGCTATTCCGGATATTTTCTTATTGTCTGGGATTTTATCAATTTTGCCCGCCAGCAGAAAATACCGGTCGGGCCGGGCAGAGGGTCGGCTGCTGGCAGTATAGTGGCATATTTGCTTCGTATCACGGACATTGATCCGTTGAAATATGGATTGCTGTTTGAAAGGTTTTTGAATCCGGAACGGGTAACGATGCCGGATATTGATATTGACTTTTGCTATGAACGACGTGCAAAGGTCATTGAGTATGTAGTCGAACGCTATGGTGAAGATCGCGTTGCGCAAATCATCACCTTTGGTACGATGGCTGCGAAGGCGGCGATTCGAGACGTGGGCCGAGCGCTTAATCTATCCTATGGCGAAGTGGATCGGATTGCAAAAATGATTCCCAATGAACTGGGGATAACGCTGAAAAAAGCGTTGGAAAACAATAATGAATTGCGTCAGGCTTATCAAAATGAAGAAACTGTCAAACGTTTAATTGATTTCGCAATGGCGATGGAGGGGCTACCGCGCCATGCTTCGACGCATGCCGCTGGTGTAGTGATTTCGAAGGATCCGCTGACGCATTATGTACCGCTACAGAATTCGGCGGAAGGCTTTCAAACTACACAATATGATAAGGATCGGGTCGAAGAGATTGGTCTGTTGAAGATGGATCTTCTGGGGTTGCGAACGTTGACAGTTATTGGTGACGCCATCGAATTAGTGCGCCAAAACCGCGGCATCGAAATCGATTTAGATACGATTCCGATGGAAGATGAAAGGGCCTGCGCAATGTTGACTAAAGGGGAAACCGCTGGTGTCTTTCAGTTGGAGTCGTCGGGTATGACGAATCTTGTCAAGGAACTTCAGCCGGAGCGGTTTGCCGACCTGATTCCGCTGGTGGCTTTGTATCGCCCCGGACCACTTGGCAGCGGCATGGTTTCTGATTTTATTAATGGCCGACATGGCCGTAAGACTGTGACGTATATTCATCCAGTCTTGGAACCGATTTTGAAGGATACGTTCGGCGTTATTTTGTATCAGGAACAGGTTATGCAGATTGCATCCGTCATGGCCGGCTTTTCGCTTGGCCAGGCTGATCTTCTGCGACGTGCTATGGGCAAGAAGAAACACGATGTTCTGGACGCGCAGCGCGCGACCTTCATCAACGGCGCTGCGGCGAAAGGAATCGGCGGTGATACGGCGAAAGAAATCTTTGACCTGATGGCGCATTTTGCAGATTATGGTTTTAATAAATCGCATAGTGCGGCGTATGCGTTAGTTGCGTATCAGACGGCATATTTAAAAGCGCATTATCCGCAGGAGTTCATGGCGGCATTGATGTCGAGCGTCATGGGCGACAATGATAAAGTTGGCTGGTATATTAATGAATGCCGTCGGATGGGGATTGCTGTTCTACCGCCGGACGTCAATGCAAGTCGACGCAGCTTTACCGTTGATAACGACGTGATCCGTTTTGGGTTGGCTGCCGTAAAAAACGTCGGTGATGGCGCAATCGAGACCTTGGTAACGGCGCGCCTTGCAGATGGGAAATTCACTTCGCTGGTCGATTTTTGCAGTCGAGTCGATATGCGCCAAGTCAATAAACGAGTCATGGAAAGTTTAATTAAATGCGGCGCATTTGATTCGATTGGTGCGAAACGTTCACAACTGCTGGCGATTATGGAACGGGCTGTCGATGTTGCGGCGGGGCAGCATCGTGAACGACAGAGCGGACAAATTGGTTTGTTCGGCGAAGAAACATTAAAAGAGATATCAGAGGTGGATCTGCCGGATATGGAAGAAAGTCCGCAACAGCAACTTTTGGTCTGGGAAAAAGAAATGACAGGATTTTATGTGACGGGACACCCACTGGATGCTTATCGCGAGCAATTATCGGCGTGCAAATCGATTGGCGAACTGGTCAGCGAAGAGGATTGGGACGGCCGTGAAGTCAAGTTAGCGGGCATTATTGTGACGGCCAAACGGATATCTACGAAAAATGGCAGCATGATGTGTTTTCTTACATTGGAAGATTTTACTGGACCGATTGAAGTGGTTGTTTTTCCACGAATATTTGAACGCTGCAATCATTTTTTGACGCCTGATGCAGTGATTCAGGTTAAGGGAAAAGTGAATGCCAACGATGAAGGATGTAAAGTCTTAGCGGACGAAATTCGTGAACTGACCGATTCAGGAAGTGAGATTAGAATTAAGATTAAAGCGGAGCATGAGGCGCCGGAAACAATGAACCGATTAAAGAATATTTTACAAAGCCATGTCGGCGAAACGGTAGTTTATTTGCATTTGCTGGGAAGTCGGAAAATCATTAAGGCGGACAGTCGCTTTTGGCTGAAGCCGACCGAAGTTGCGATCCGCGAAGTAGAAGAGTTGCTTGGCGCAGGCGCTCTTACTTTAAGCTAACATATGGATTAATGGGGCCTGGAACGAAAATGCCGCTGATTTTTTGGAAACTGAAGTTTTGTAGCAGGAATACGTTGCTAGGTGGAGAAAATGCACTAAATAAAGAATGTGCGAACTAGGGAAGTATGGATAAATATAATGTGTGACATCGGGAGGCTTATATGTGGACAGTTATATATATTGCAACAAATAGAGCACAGGGCGAGCGAATCAAAAATGTTTTGTGCGAGGAGGGAATTCTGGCAAATATGAGGCCGGCAAGTGTTTCGGCGGCTACCGGTGACGGAATTTATGAGATTCTGGTTTTGGAATCGGAAGCGGATGAGGCACATGCCATCATATGCCAGCATGCCATAAGATAACCTGTACGTTAAGAACCCGATATCATTATTGAGGGGGAAAACAAATGGGAAACAAAAAAACGAAAATCATATGCACAGTAGGGCCAAGTACGGAAAAGCCGGGTGTGCTGGATGCTATGCTGGAAGCAGGAATGAACGTTTGTCGGTTGAATTTTTCCCATGGCTCCCATGAGACTCACACAAAAAATATAGCCCTTGTCCGCGAGGTTAGTCAGCGCGTCGGAAAACCGGTGGCACTACTCCTTGATACTAAAGGACCGGAAATGCGTCTGGGTAAATTTGTGGATGGTAAGGTTATATTGGAACAGGGGAATCAGTTTGTCATTACAAGCAAAGAAGTCATGGGGACGGCTTCTTTGGCATCGGTTAACTACGCTGGCCTTCCGAAGGAAGTTGCGGTCGGACAACGGTTATTACTGGCGGACGGCTTGGTGTCGCTTTATATTGAAAACATTCAAGGGGACGAAATTTTTACAAGAGTTGAAAATAGCGGTGAAATCAGCGATCGAAAGAGAGTCGCTGCACCCGGGGCCAGTTTGCAGATGCCGTTCTTGTCAGAACAGGATAAGGCGGATATTTTATTTGGCGTAAGTCAGGATATGGATTTCATTGCAGCATCTTTTGTTCAACGGGCGGCTGATATTCTTTCCATTCGCAAGGTGTTGGAAGATGCGAATGCGGAAATGATGATTATTGCTAAAATTGAAAATGCCGAAGGTGTAAAGAATATAGAGGAAATTCTTAAAGTGGCCGACGGCGTAATGGTTGCGCGTGGCGACTTGGGAGTCGAGATTCCAACAGAGGAAGTTCCACTTGTACAAAAGAAATTGATTGAGAGATGCAATAAAGCGGGCAAACCGGTTATTACGGCGACGCAAATGCTGGAGTCGATGATGCAGAATCCACGACCAACGCGTGCGGAAGCGAGTGATGTTGCAAACGCAATCATGGATGGAACGGATTGCATAATGCTAAGCGGTGAAACTGCATCAGGGCAATATCCGGTCGAAGCCGTGAAGATGATGGCTGTAATAGCAGCCCGCACAGAAGAAGCGCTGCTGTATAAGGACATGCTGATGTCGCGCGGTGTAGGCGTACAACGAACGACGACAGAAGCAATCAGCCATGCTACGGTGCAAATTGCACATGAACTGAATGCTGCGGCAGTCATTACTGCAACCGAACATGGTTATACGGCGCGCATGATATCAAAGTATCGTCCGCAAGCGCATATCGTTGCAGTCACGCCGAATGAAAGAGCTCTGCGCCGGATGATGTTGTTTTGGGGCGTGCAGCCGGTTTTAGGCGTCAGTTCTAAAAATTCGGATGAAATGGTTGGCTTTGCCGTGACTCGGTCACTGCAAGCCGGCTTGGTCAAAGAAGGCGACTTGGTCGTCATTACCGCAGGAGTTCCGGTGGGAATGTCAGGGACAACGAATATGATTCGGGTACATATCGTTGGAAACATTCTCTTGCGCGGCATGGGGATTGGGCAAAAAGCCGTAACGGGCAAGGTCTGCGTGGTTCATTCATTCAAGGATTTAGAGAAAAAATTCAAGCCCGGTGATGTACTGGCTATTGACAGTGTAGATGAAGATTCGGCTCCATATGCAGCGAAAGCAGCAGCGATTATTGCAGCCGAAGGCGGTTTGACATCGCATGCTGCGGTAGTCGGAATCAGTCTTGGGTTTCCGGTCATCGTCGGTGTCGACGGCGTAACGGAGCGCTTAACAGACGGTATGCTGGTCACCGTTGATGCTGCGCGAGGCATTATTTACCACGGAGAAATTAACGCCCGGTAAAATGGAGGCTATAAAATTGGAAGCCAATGAATGGTGGAGTATTGGGGGAGGGCTGGGACTCTTAGTTCTAGCCCTTTGGCGTTGGAAGGCCAATGCGTGGCAACGGCGTTATCGTCGCTTGAGATGTCGGATTGACGACTGGGGCGAAAAAAAAACAGCGGATCAGCTGGAAGCGCGTCGTTTGTTAAAAAAATTGCATAAATGGCTGCTGGCAAGTATCGAAGCGGGAGACGAAGCGGGAGCCTACCGATTGTTGGAACTTTTAAAGCAGGCATATGGCGAAGGCGTTTATTCGTTATATGAGTTTTCGCGTTTAGCGGGCATTGTTGTTCGTGTTTTGCAACGTGAAGATATGCAAGCGATTGGCGTGATTGCTGTCGAGGCTTTTACGCCGCTCATTCGGCGGGCTCCGTTGGAAGAGCTGGGCCAAGGGGCGGATCAGCTGGGTTTAATTGGCGTATTGGCATTGCGCTACCGACAACCGTTTCTTGCTGACAAAGTGGTTGTAGAATTGCAGCGAGTAATGGATCGATTGACTTCTCAGTATGCGGAAGAGGGAATCGCGGCGTTGTTGAGGGCTATCCGCGTCATGGGTACGATGTGTTTGCGACGCAAGAATATGGATTTATTTCAAGCGCTTGTCCGCGATATTCAGGAACGGATGATTCAGTTGACGCAGAACGAAAAGGGCATTCGCGAAAGTTGGATGTTGGTCATCTTGTTTTGGTTGCATAGAGCAGCCAGACAAAATCAGTTGGATGCAGCTCGATTGCTTTGTCTAGTGATGGAGGAACTTTGGCAAAGTGAGAAAATGATAATCGATGCTAAAAGCAAGGAGTGGTTGCAAGATGCCATAGCGGCGGCCGCTACGGCCTGTTTTAATCCGCATTCGCAGATTGATCAGCTTATTATAGCGGCGCTGACGAAAAGCGTTGCTACTCAGAGTGATGCTCTGCTTTGGCGCAGTTTGGTGCGTGAAGTGAAAAGACTGGCGGTGTTTGGCGCAATGCGTCATGGCCCTGCGCGGGCGATGCAACTTTGGTTGCCGGTGCTCGAGTTTGCGCGCAAATGTTTACGCGCGCAAATGCGTACAGGCGTACAGGAAAATGAATTGCGGCATTATGTGATTGTCTATGTTCTGCAAGAAATGGAAGCGTATATTGCCTTGTTGGCGCGTAACGACATGCAAAAAACGCCGCTCGATTTTCTGAAGCAGATACATCTTCTTTGGGACGAAGATGCTTCAGGACCGCAACGACGTAAAAGCATAGAGGCGTTTTGTCAGTTAGTAGCACTTCGCTGGTTGGAAAATAAACGTCGAGCGAAGCGTTACAACGAAGGCGAAACTTGGTTGGAAGAACTGGTTTTGACGCCTGACTTGTTATACTCTTTTGGCATCAAAGCTTCTTACCGCGAGAAGTCTTCCCCAGCAATAAGAAGTTAACGACCGGCAGATGACTGCCGGTTTTTTCTATTAGATAAGCGATAATGAAGCAGATTAGCAATACGCTAAGATAAAATAATGGTGCAAAGCAGTCGGTTAACGGCAACTGATGATCTTCCCAGAACTTCCAAAGGTAAAACATGGCAAAGGGGTGGAATAAATAGATGAAATAGGAGTGCTTACCTCCGCTTGATAATAAATGGTTCAAAGCGGTAAAAAGGCGATTAGCGTGGGAAAATTCGCTGAACAAAAAAAGACAGGAGGTCATGGTGTAAATGATGCCGAGAGGACTGAGCTGATGCACGGTGTCGACCGCTTCAATTATTATATAATTTTTGTAAAAGAGTAGATAATAATAATGCATGAGAAGCGCGATGATCGAAAAGGCATAGCTCAAACGGATGATAGAACGATATTGACGGAGAGCTGGCAAAAAATCAGAAAAGCGTGCAGCGCAAAGGCCGCCAAGTAAAAAAATGAATACATAATGAAACGGCAGATAGTTGATGCGAAAATAGATCAAGCGATCCAACCAATTTTCGGAATAGGGAATGGATAACTGATAACTTGAATAATAGTCAAAACCGATTTGTGCGCCAAGCAATAGCGGCATTGCCCACTTCCATTGCCTGCTTAAAAAGGGGATGCAGAGCCGCCACAAGGGCATTAATAAATAAAATGCGAGCAGGATCAACAGAAAATAGAGATGGTAGGAGGATAGGCCGAAGAAAAGCATATCATATACAGTCGGTGATTCCCAGATGTGAAAATCCTGATAAACGTAGGTATAGTGGAGCATGTACAAAAGACTCCACGTCAGATAGGGAATAAGAACGCTTTGCCCGCGACGACGCAAATGGCTCCAATAGGAAAAAGTCTGATTATCGCCTTTAGGCAAGAACAGCCCGAAGGCGGATACGAAAAAAAAGATGGGCACGCTGAAGCGGGAGAGAACTTCAAGTAATGCAATAATATGTGGATTAGGCGAGGGCGTGCCTAGCACATAAGAACCAGTGTGGATACCTAAGACTCCGAGCATGGCAATGCCGCGAATGCTTTCCAATGCAGTTAGTTTTCCAGAGTTAGACATAATATAATCAACAATTCCTTTCGCTTTGCTTTGTGAGTTTGTTATAATAAAGAAGGGTAGATTTAGACAGGCAGATGACTTGAGTGAGAACCACTTCTCATTATAGATGGAAATCAGCAAAATGCCCAGAATTTCTATGCAGCAAAATAATCACTTGGCGGAAGTTGTTTAAAAGTACGCTTGATAAGTGGAGAATATGGAGGAATGGACATGCGGGAACTTGGATTAGTTGACGGCAAAATTGTTGATCTTATGGAACCTATTGTAGCGATGGAGGATAGAGGGCATCAATTCGGTGACGGCGTATATGAAGTGGTAAAAGTATATCGCAAACGCTGTTTTGCGCTTGTGCCGCATTTAGAACGACTCTTTCGATCTCTCCGCGAGCTACGGATACCGGCGATTTATACGGCGGAGGAACTGGCGGAATTTCATGAACGCCTGATTGCAGAAAGTGAAATAGAAGAGGGGTATATTTATCTGCAAACTACCCGTGGTGTCGCACCTCGGACGCATGGTTTTCCGGACCAGGTAGTACCGCGTCTGACAATGTCGATTCGTCCCTCAAAGCCTTTGCCATCGCAGTTGGTGAAAGAGGGGGCGACGGCAATTTGGCTGCCCGATGAACGTTGGCTGCGCTGTGATATTAAATCACTAAACCTGCTTGGCAATATTCTAGGCAAGCAAAAGGCGAAGGAAGCGAATGTCTTTGAAGGCATCATGATCCGCGACGGAATGGTCACTGAAGGAACCAGTACGAATTTTTTTGTCTGCAAAGATGGCGTTTTATGGACGTATCCAGCGAGTAATCTGATCTTAAGCGGAATCACACGTTCCATCGTAAAAGAACGTCTAGCGCCGACGTTGGCGGTACCGGTATTGGAAAAGGCATTTACGACAGCGTTTGTTGAGAGTGTTGATGAAGCTTTTGTCTGTGGTACAAATACGGAAATCATGCCGATTGTGAAGATTTCCGGAAAACGGATTGGCAATGGCGCAGTTGGCTCGGTGACGCGTGCGTTGCAAGAACAATATCAATCTTTAATTGATGAGGAATGCCCAAAGAAATAAAAAATGCATGAAATGGCATATGTGGGGGGCGGAAATGTGGAGCAGACTTGGATTAAACTATTAATCCTGATGGTTGGCAGCAGCCTGGTGAAGTATCTCTTTTATGACATTTGGATATGGGTGTTCATTGATTTAGCGGTTTTGGCAATAGCCTACTATATGCTGAAGGACAACCCTTATATTGACATCCGCAAGACGATGCTGTTGCTCGGCGGTTTTACGCTAATTTCAATTTTAACCGATGTGGGAGTATTGAATGCCTTGCTTGGACAAATGATCATGCTGGCAGTGTTGTTTTGGATGTTTTGGCGCAGACGCGAGGAGCGAAGCGGCGGCGGTGGACAACGTTCTTTCCCGCGTCGCCATAAATGGCATAAATGATTCAGAGGAGTAGCTGCATGAAGAGTAAACAGCGGTGTTTGACTAGAGCGGCACTTCTTTTGGCATTGACATTGGCGATTCAGTCTTTACGTCTTTTGATTCCAATGCCGCCGTTTGCTACGACCTTTTTAATCGGCAGTTTGATTAATGCTTGTTTGCTGGTTGCGCTCGAAAAAGTCGGCCTTGGACCGGCGAGTCTGATTGGCGTTGTCGTTCCCTTAGCGGCCTATTTTCAACAAATGTTGCCGTTGCCTGTTTTTATCTTGCCTGTGGCGGCAGGCAATTTGATTTATCTTCTTTTGTTGCAGGGAGGACGGAAAGTTCCGGTGTCATTGCGCCTGTTGGCGGCTGCCGCGGGCAAAGGCGCTTTTTTGTATGGCATTTTTTTCTGGTTATTGTTGCAGGTTCATTTACCAGCGCAGCTTGCAAGCATGATGCTGTTTTTGATGGGGTGGCCGCAAGTGGCTACTGCGTTAATTGGAGCAATGCTCGGATTGTACTTGATTGAACGTTTGCGTGATATATGATGAAGACACCTCCTGGAAATGTCAGATTGACAATCCAGGAGGTGCTTTTAATTTAGAAGAAAGATTTAGCGGCAGAAACAATTGGTTGCCGTGGAGACGAAGCCACTTGCGGTGTTGGCGAAAATCTGGATCGTGTTGAGCGACGACTTGCCAAAATGCTTGAGAGTGATTGGGAACGTGTAGATGCGCAAGTTCGTGTATCACAATATAATCAAAAATTTGGGGAGGCGCCATGATTAGACGCCAGTTATAGCGGATTGAGGCTGAGTGGGGGGAACAACTCCCCCAACGCGTTTTTAGATCGCGAATTGAGATGTGCCGAACGGATACGGATAATAATAGGCAGAAATGGGCCGTGCGTTCGCGGAACAATTCAATGGATTCGCGGATCAGACATTCTTCAAAGTGGCTTGCGGCGGTATCCTGAGCCGGTACGGTTAAATGGATGGTGCCATCATCTTGCAATTGGAAAAATGCCGCTTTGCATGCGGGGACAATTTTGAGGATGATATCATACAGTAGGCCGCGATAGTAAATGGCGTTATCGGGCGCTTTTTCGGCGGCGGGTGGGGCAGGCAAATGATCCCGATAATTTGCTAACAATTGTTGTAATTTTTCTGGTTTTGCGCCAATCGGTGAACGGATTTCTACACAGCCGTCAGCGCGCATGATGAATGAAACGTAACGGCGGCGCGGGTGGTAGACGATATGATGTGGGATGGGGTGATCAAGAAAAGAGAGTCGTTTCATTGTAAATATCCTGAAATCATTTCAGAGCCCAGCCTTTCTGTTTGCGCAATATTTCGGAACAATTTCAAACGTTAGCGAAGAGTGGGGGCAGCATACAAAATTACAATTCATCTATTGGTTCGTCATTTTACAAGTGGATTCGACATTGAAAGAGTGTCTTCCTTTGCATCTAGAATAGTGAGATAATCCTTTAAATGGTAAGTAAAAAAACCTTTCTTGTTATTAACAAGAAAGGTTTTGCAGTAGAGATGGTGCCGAAGGCCGGACTCGAACCGGCACGTGGGGCTACCACGCTTGATTTTGAGTCAAGTGCGTCTGCCAATTCCGCCACTTCGGCGTAAGCAATGTTGCAACTTACATATGTAATAATAACAGGTGTTTAGGGGTAATGTCAATGCTTTTTTATACTTTTTATGTTATCTTTTAAAGTTTTTTTCGCGGTTGATGATGGAAGCGTTCTTTATTATGAAGCAGAGAAGAAAATACTGCTGCGAGGATAATAAAAAAGAAAAGAGAAAAACGAATAAATGGAACATATTACCAACGGGTGGCAGATATAAGGTCTTGACCATTCTGTCAGTTTTTAGCGAAAAGTATTTTTTCACAAATGGAGGATAAAGAGTGAGGTAGTTCGAAGTAAGTTTATACAAAGAGAATTGCCAAACGAATAGAAATGCTTAGCAGTAGAGGAGTGACCATCCATGTACATTTCTTCATTGGTGGAAAGTCGCTTATTGCAGTTGAAAAATCCATTGGAATACACAGCGCATTTAGAACAAGGGCGGAGCGGAATGATCCAGTTGGACGCCGACGGACGGATTTTGAATTTCAATCAGGCGGCGAGCCAAATTTGTGCTCTGGAAAAAGAGATTGTCATTGGACAACGTGCTGACATCGTATTTCAAGGGTATGGCGATAAGTTTCTGCGTGTCTTTGATATGACGAACCAGGAAGAAATCAACAGCCTTAATATCCGTATCAAAGGGCGGAACGTATGTTTGGAAATTGATCGACTGCTATTAGCTGGTGAGGGACGACCGTCCGGCATGGTGGTTATTCTTAATGATGTATCTTCGACGTATGCTGGAATCAAGCAATTGCAAACGGTGCATATGCTGCACAGCTTAGGTGAATTGGCTAAACAGCTGTTTGATATTAAAAGTTCTTCGATTGGTGAAGTGGAAAGTTACATGCGCTTGATTCTTGCGCGCGTGAGAGAAAACGGAAGCAGTGAAAGCAGTCATTTGCTCAAAAGGGCGATTAACGAAACCGTTCATATTAATACGGTGGTGCGTGAATTGTTGTTTATGGCTAACTCGCCAATGTCGAAAAAAGCGGGTGTTACGATTAATAGCTTGCTCGACGAAGCTGCGTTACTGGTGTTTCGCGGCTTGGGTGGTGAAAATGTAAATTACAATAAAAACTTGGCGAATGGTTTACCTGATTTGTACGGTGATGCTAACGCATTAAAACAGGTTTTTATTAATATCATGCAGAATGCTTTAGAGGCGATGACGGCGGAAGGCGTGCTGACCGTTAAGTCATGGCTTGATGCGGAAAAAAATATGATTGTCATAAACATCGCCGATACAGGTGTGGGCATCCCAAAAGATGTGATGGAAAGAGTGTTTGAACCGTTTTACGGTACAAAGGATCACCATGCAGGATTAGGATTGGCATTTGTAGAACGGATCGTTCAAGAACATCATGGAATTGTTCAGATTGGCCCGGGTGAGCGCAAAGGGACGAATGTGCTGATCTATCTGCCAATCACAGGAACTGTCACAGGGGGGAGAAAGCTTCGAGGGAGGAGTATCCAGTAATAGACGCAGTGATTGCCGAGGCTATCTGTATTGACAGTGCACGGTGTATCCATTAATATTAAATTCATAAAGCTGCTAACGAATAACAACTCTTGCCGGGAGTGATCAGTGGTGAGAGTTGTTTCTTTTTATGAGCCTGCATATTTTTAATTGCATGCAGCATATACTCCGTTTTAAAAAGCCCCTTTAGAATTTGTTTGATGCGGGAGGGTGAAAAATGGGCCGGACTTTTTATATTATTGACGGCAGCAGTTTAATGCATCGTGCGTTTTACGCATTACCGTTGCTGACTGCGCCGGGCGGTATCCATACTAACGCTGTTTATGGTTTTACCACAATGTTGCTTGGCTTATTGGCGGAGCGAAAACCAGATATTGTCGCGGTTGCTTTTGATAAGAGTCGAATAACGTTTCGAACCGGATTGTATCAAGAATATAAAGCGCATCGGCAAAAAACGCCGAGTGAATTGTCGGAACAGTTTTCTTTAATGAAAGAAATGCTTTCCGCTCTCGGTATTCCCAATGTTGAAATGGATGGCTATGAGGCGGACGACATCATTGGTACTTGGGCTAAACAGGCGGCGGCACAGTCGGATCGAGTTTATATCGTAACTGGTGACCGCGATGCACTGCAATTGATTGATGCGAACATTAGCGTGTTATTAACGAAAAAAGGCTTGTCGGATTTGCAGGAGTATGACACGGGGCGTTTCGCCGCAGAATATGGCGTTAGTCCATTGCAACACATTGATGTAAAAGGATTAATGGGAGATTCTTCCGATAATATACCGGGAGTAGCTGGCATAGGAGAAAAGACAGCGCTTAAAATGATCCAAGCCTTTGGCAGTGTGGAAAATGTACTCGCTAATATAGACAAGATATCAGGGAAGAAGACGCAAGCAACATTGCGCGAAGAGAGTGAACTTGCCAGACTTTCAAAACAGTTGGCAACGATTCATTGTGAAGTGCCGGTCGAATTACCAAGAAGCGGGGGCGTAAGCCTGACGGATGAAAAGAAGCTGAATGAACTGCGTCAATTATTCAAAAAACTGGATTTTAAAAAGATGGAACAGCGCATGGAAGCTTTGCAGTTAATTTCTTTTCAAGCGACAGCTACGACGCCGGTATCCGAAGAAATTTTGCTGTATGAGACGGATGCGACAGAGGTTCTTGCTAAAGCCAGAGCAACAAAAGAGATGTATTTAGTTGCTGCCTATACGAGAAAAATACCGGAGCTGAAGTTTGCGAATCTGGTTGTCGTGGCGGATGATTTGCTGAGTTGCATCACGCCTGAGGATAAGGCTTGGCCGGAATTGTTGCGTTGTCTGGCCGATGCGACGATTAGTAAGGTGGTACATGATGCGAAAAGGTTCTATGCGGCCTCTATATTAGAGCAGGTTGCGGTAGAGGGTGTGTGCTTTGACATCATGTTGGCGGCTTATCTCCTGAATCCCTCTGGCGGAAAATATGATTTGGCGACGCTGCAGCGTAAGTATCTTTCAGGAAGCGAAGAAGAGGAATTGTCGGCAGCGCAAAAAGGACATGTGTGTAAAGCGCTATATCCGCTTTTGCAGGCAGAACTAAAGATGAATGGAATGGCGACGCTGCACACGGAAGTGGAACTGCCTCTTAGCCAAGTTTTAGCAGAAATGGAATGCTGCGGCATTGGCGTTGATTCGGAAGCGATTAAGAGGATGACACAAGAGCTGTCATTGCGCTTGGATGAGCTGCAGCAGCAAATTTATTTGTTTGCGGGTGAAGAATTCAACGTGCATTCACCAAAACAACTTGGACAAATTTTATTTGAGAAATTGCAGTTGCCGGTAGGGAAGAAGACAAAGACAGGATACTCGACAGATGCCGAAGTGCTGGAAGGCTTGCGTGATAAACATCCGATGGTGGATCACCTTCTGGAATATAGGGTGCTCGCAAAACTGAAGTCCACTTATTTGGATGGCCTGCTATCGCTTGTCGACCCGAGAACGAAAAGAGTGCATACGACTTTCAATCAGTGTGCGACAGCCACTGGACGACTCAGCAGTTCGGAACCGAATCTGCAAAATATACCGGTTCGTACAGAAATAGGTCGACGTATTCGGCAAATGTTCATACCACAGGATGATTTTACTTTGTTGATGGCGGCCGATTATTCGCAAATTGAACTTAGGGTTTTGGCAGAAATGTCGGATGACCGGAATATGCAGGATGCTTTTTTAAAGGGTCAGGATATTCATGCGCGAACAGCCGCAGAAGTTTTTGAAGTCCCGTTACTTGAAGTAACGAGTGAGATGCGCTCGCGCGCCAAAGCGGTTAACTTTGGCATTGTTTATGGCATTAGCGACTATGGATTGTCGCGTGATATTGGCGTAATGCGCAAAGAAGCAGCTTTGTACATTGAAAACTATTTTGCCAAATATAAAGGCGTAAAAGAGTACGTTGATGAATTGATTCAAGCTGCAAAACGCGATGGCTATGTGTCAACTGCTTTTGGCCGCAAGCGTTATCTGCCGGAAATCAATAGTTCGAATTTCAACCTGCGTTCCTTTGCAGAGCGCATGGCGATGAATACGCCGATACAAGGAACGGCCGCGGACATTATAAAAAAAGCCATGATCGAAGTGCAAAAACGTATTAAGGCAGCGGGGCTTCGGAGTCGAATGCTTTTACAAGTACATGACGAACTGGTGTTTGAGGTTGTGCCGGAAGAAAAAATTCAAGTAGAAACGTTGGTTAAGGAAACAATGGAAACGTGCGTGTCGTTTCGCATTCCGCTTATGGTACAAGTCAGCAGCGGTAAGGATTGGGCATCTGCTAAATAAAACACGAAAATAGAGGTGGAGATATGCCGGAAATGCCGGAAGTAGAAACGGTGCGCCGTAGTCTGGAAGCGAAATTGATTGGAAAAACAATTACAAAAGTCGAAGTCAGACTGCCGCGTCTAATCAAGACTTCCGGTGCGTCTGCTTTTTGTGACGGTTTAGAAGGACAGACGATTCTTGAAGTGCGCCGTCTTGGCAAAGGGCTGCTCCTTGTTTTGTCAGGCGAGCGGGCTCTTGCAATACATTTGCGTATGACGGGGCGTTTATATGTGCGACGTGAAGTGGGGACGAAAGAAAAGTTTGTTCGCATTCTATTCAGCCTGGATAATCAGGAAGAGTTGGTTTATGAAGATGTCCGGACGTTTGGCACCTTGCACTTAGTTAAACTGTCTGAAATAAAACAGATCCCATATCTGAAGAATTTGGGCCCGGAACCGCTGAGTGAAACTTTTACATTAGCCTATCTGACGGAAACTATGCGAAAAAGTCGTGGCAAGATCAAAGGCTTTTTATTGGATCAGAGAAAGATTGCAGGACTAGGCAATATTTATGTCGATGAAGCGCTTTACCAAGCACGCTTACATCCATGTCGAATCGCGAATGGTGTGAGTGAAACAGAGCGGGAACACTTGTTTGTCGCAATCAATGAGATTATTGCGGCTGCGATTAAAAATCGCGGTACAACATTTCGTGACTATGTGGATGGCGAAGGTAAAAAAGGACACAATCAACTCTTTTTAAAAGTGTATGGTCGTGCCGGAGAGCCTTGTGAAAGTTGCGGAACTTCAATTAGCCGTAGCGTAGTGGCGGGGCGAGGAACTCATTTTTGTCGTTGCTGTCAGCCGGAAAAGGAGGTTCTTCGATGATTAAGATCGGACTTACTGGCGGCATCGCCAGTGGCAAGAGCACCGTAGCGGGCATGTTGCGCGAATGTGGCATTATCGTTATCGATGCGGACGAAATTGCACATCGCATTATGGAACCTGGTCAAACGGCCTGGCAGGAAATTGTTGCTTGGCTTGGGCGGGAGATTTTGACGACAGATGGAATTATTGATCGGCGGCGTTTAGGCGACATTATATTCACTGATCCTACTGCGCGTGCAAAATTGGAGGCGATAACGCATCCGCGTATTTGGGCTGTCATGAATGATGCGGCGACGCATTACGCTGCGCAAGGCGTGAAACAGGTAATACTCGACATTCCGCTTTTGATTGAGTGCAATTGGCAAGAAAAGGTGGATGAAATTTGGCTGGTGTATGCTTCGCAGCAGCTTCAACTGGAACGTCTGCAGGCACGCAATCACTTGAGCAAAGCGCAGGCGTTGGCGCGAATCCATGCGCAAAAAAGCATAGAAGAAAAACAGAAGGTTGCCGATGTAATCATTGATAATAGCGGTGATTTGGCGAAGACAAGAGCACAAATAGCGATACTATCTGCTCGGCTTCTGTTATAATAGTGGTCTGAGTGAAAAGGTAACAAGTGGGGTTGATATGGTTTTGAAGGCGAAAATAATCGGTGGGCTGTTGATAGCAGCAGTTTTACTGTGCTTTACATATAATTGTGACTGGTTTCAGCGAAGTTTTATCTATCCGCTGCCATATAAAAATTCTATAGAACGCTATGCCTCAGAATATGGCGTCGATCCCTGTTTGATTGCCGCAGTAATCAAAAATGAAAGTAAATTTTCTGCGCAAGCCAGATCTAACCGCGGTGCGATTGGATTGATGCAGTTAATGCCGGAAACGGCGATGTGGATTGCAGGGCAACAGAAAAAAGATGGCTTTCAAGTCAGCGAATTGAATGACCCCGATAGTAATATCAAGATGGGGGTTTGGTATATTGCTTCGCTACAGAAAGAGTTCGATAACAATGAAGTATTAGTATTAGCCGCCTATAACGGCGGTCGCGGCAATGTGAAAAACTGGATGTTGCAATATGGTTGGACGATGCAGTTTGCTGATATCAATCAAATACCCTATCCGGAAACACGTCGCTATGCGGAACGGGTGCTGAGCAGCAAACAGCGCTATCATCAGCTTTATGCAGAGGGAAAGTGAGCAAATGATAAAAAAAATCATGGCCGTCGCACTATTGGCATTGACAATAGCCGGATGCGGCAAGCAGAATATCGAAATAACGACGCCGAACAGTAAGCCGCAAGCAGCCAGTGGGAGGCTTACGATTGCCAGTCTGCAAGAACCGAATCTGCTTAATCCCCTGTTGGCGGAAAATGAAGCAGCGTACGATGTTGACCGGTTAATTTATAGCGGCTTGCTTTTCTGTGATGATAAAGGAAGCTGGCAAGCGGATCTTGCTCTCGATGTGCCGAGCAGTCAAAATGGAGGCATCAGTCAAGACGGCAGGGTACTGACCTATCATTTGCGTCCTGGAGTTGCTTGGCATGATGGCGTTGCATTTACAGCTGATGATGTAAAGTTTACTTGGCAAATGATCATGAGTAAAAAGCTGAAAATTTCGCGTGACGGATACGAGCAGATCAGCGGCATTGACACGCCGAATCCGACAACGGTTATTGTACGATTCAAAGATCCGTACCCGGGATACTTGAGCTTGTTTCCTTTTCTTATGCCAAAACATTTATGGGAAAAAGAAGCGGACTGGTTAAAGAGTCCTTTAAATCGTGCGCCAATTGGCACGGGGCCTTTCAAATTTGTTAATTGGCAACTGGCAGAACAAATCGAATTGGAAGCCAATAGCTCGTATTATCGAGGGAAACCGCGTCTAAACAAAATTAATTATAAATTTGTCACAGATAACGATATTTTATTAAACCAACTGAAAGTCGGTGAAGTAGACATCGCAGTGAATTTGCCATTCGCATCAGCTGACCAGGGTCGCGCTGTTTCAGGCAGCAAAAGTGTGTTGGTGCCGACTGGAATATTGGAAGAATTGGCGATCAATTTGGACTTGCCGCAATTTCAGGATGCAAATGTCAGGATGGCGATGGATAAGAGCATTGACCGTCCCGGTATCGTCAGCCAAGTCTTGAAAGGTGTCGCGCATGTAGCGGCCGGGGATCAACCGATGGGAGCCTGGGCGCTACGAACAGATCTCAAAGCGGGTACGCGCGATGTTTCGGCGGCGAAAGAGTTGCTGGCGCAGAGTGGCTGGACGCAAGGACCGAATGGCGTCTGGGAGAAAAACGGTAAAAAACTTGCTTTTTCAATTCAAGTGCCAAGCGGCAATAAGTTGCGCGAGCAGGTGGCTTTTTATCTTGCGAGCCAATTGCGTGAAACCGGCATGCAAGTGGAAGTCCAGACGGTTGATGAACAATTGTTCTTTAATGAACGCCTGCCGATGCGACGCTTCGAACTGGCGTTGTTTGCACTTGTAACTAACGAAGAACCGGACAATTATGATCTTTGGAACAGTTCACAAATTCCGACAAGCAAGAATGGTTATGGTGGTCGAAATTACGCCGGTTGGCGTAATCAAGAGGTCGATCAATTGACGTTGCTAGGGCGTCAAACGTTTGATTATCAAACACGAAAACAGTACTATGGTCGCATACAAGAATGCATGATTGACGATGTGCCGATCGTGCCGCTCTATTTTCGTGCGGCGCTCGATGTAGCGAAAGAATCGGTACAAAATTATCGCCCGCTGCCATGGAAAGGCGGTCGATTTTGGAATGCTTGGGAAATAGAGATGAAATAAAATAAAAAAGCATTGACGATTACATAATATATGTGGTAATATATATATGTCGCTGAAAGGCGGAAAACATGCGGTCGTGGCGGAACGGCAGACGCGCTAGCCTCAGGAGCTAGTGAGGGCAACCTCGTGGTGGTTCAAATCCACTCGACCGCACCACTTAATTTCATAGTTACTTACCCCAATGCGGTTGTGGCGGAACGGCAGACGCACCATCTTGAGGGGGTGGCGGGGAGACCCGTGTGGGTTCAAATCCCACCAACCGCACCAAAAATCATTTAAAAGCTTGCAAAGTAATTTGCAAGCTTTTTTTACTTCCAACATTATATTGGCGAGCATAAAAATTTAAATGGTTGGATTTTTGCAAATATTTCACAGTGATTTTGGTCAATAAACTTTAATAATATTGATTCGGGGAAAATATATACTATAATTATTTGGTATTGATATACGTATTTTACAATTTTATTAATAAGCTTGAGGTGCATAAATGGAGCCAACAGATAAGGAGAAGCAAAGTGAACAGTTGCATACGGCGGCGTTATCATTGGGTGTCATTGCCAAAACATTGGGCATTGGGATAGCAGATGAGCAGATATTAGAATGGCTTAAATCGAGTGCGGGAGAAGTAATTAGCACTAGAATTATTTTTACTGCGAAAAGATTAAAACTAAAAACAAAACGTTATAAGCTGACGAATGCTGAAACATTGCAGAAAATCGCGGTACCTGCGATTGCTGAAATGAAGGATCAACAATATCTTGTGATTGGCCGTAATGACGGAAAAACTATTATGATTTTTGATCCAAAAGAAAAACGTGGACAGGCTATGCCTGTGTTTGACTTTGTGCAAAACTGCAGCGGAATTGTTATTACGCTGCAAAAACCATTTTCGCTTAAGGAATTAGGACGACGTTTTAATCTTGAATGGTTTTGGCCCGTCTTGGTGCGTTATAAAAAAATCTTTGTTGAAATTATCTTAGCATCTTTTTTCCTCCAAATTTTCGCTTTAGCAACTCCGTTATTTACCCAGGTTATCATTGACAAGGTTTTAGGGCAAAAAGGCATTTCGACGCTTGACGTACTCGGGATCGTATTCTTGATTGCAGCAGTATTTCAGTGTGTAATGGGCATCTTGCGTACGTATTTATCCTCACACACCACGAATAAGATAGATATGATTTTAGGTGCGCGTTTGTTCAGGCATTTGACTGCATTGCCGCTGCGTTATTTCGAATTACGGCGCGTCGGCGACACTCTGACGCGGGTGGCGGCACTGAACGGAATTCGCGAATTTTTGACTGGCTCGGTATTGACCGGCGCTCTTGATGCGTTTTTTTCGCTTGTTTTTGTCTTAATTATGTGGTTTTACAGTCCGGGTATGACGTTGTTAGCGCTGCTGGCTGTACCGCTGTACATTGTGCAAAACGTCTATGCGACGCCGCTGTATCGAGAACGGTTGGAAAAATCCTGGGCAGCTGGAGCGGAAAACAATGCGTTTCTTGTGGAAACGGTAACGGGCATGCAAACGGTAAAAGCGTTGGCTTTGGAGCCGCAATTCAACTACCGCTGGGAAATGCTTGTGGCAAAATATATTCGCACGTCATTTAACAATGCGACGCTCGGTATTGGGCTTAACAGCGCGGGAACGGCGATTCAGAGCATCGTTAGCTTTGCGATTTTATTTTGGGGCGGCCACAAAGTCATGGACGGCCAGATGACGATCGGCCAGCTAGTCGCATTTCAAATGCTGGCCGGTCAGGTTGGCGCCCCAATCTCAAGGCTCAGCGGCATGTGGCAGCTGTTTCAGCAGACGGCGCTGTCGGTCGAGCGACTCGGCGACATTTTGAATACGGCGCCGGAAATGTTCCAGCGCAAAGGCGATATCCCAGCGCAATTGAATGGTGCGATTACGTTTGAAAGAGTAGCGTTTCGCTACAGTCCGGACGCGCCGCTGGTGCTGAATGAAACAACATTGGCGATTGAAGCGGGAATGAAGATCGGCATTGTCGGTCGTTCCGGTTCCGGCAAGAGTACGATCACCAAGCTGATGCAGCGGCTTTATCTGGCGGAAGCAGGAACAATCCGGCTCGACGGAATCGATATGGCGGAGATTGATCCGCTGTGGCTGCGTCGGCAAATCGGCGTAGTGCTGCAGGAGAACTTTCTGTTTAACGGCAGCGTACGCGAAAACATTGCCTTGGCGCGTCCAAGTGCTTCGATCGAAGAAGTCATTCAGGTGGCCCGGCTGGCCGGTGCGCATGAATTCATTCTGGAACTGGCTGAGGGGTATGACACGATGGTCGGCGAGCGCGGTTCGTCTCTGTCAGGCGGTCAGCAACAGCGCATTGCGATTGCGCGAGCGCTGCTTAACAATCCGCGGATTATTATTTTTGACGAAGCGACCAGTGCGCTCGATTACCATTCAGAGCGGATCATTCTCGACAACATGGAGAATGTGGCGAAAGGACGCACGCTGATCATGATCGCGCATCGCCTGTCGACGGTTCGCAAATGCGATCGGATTTTCGTCGTCGAAAAAGGCGAAATTGCGGAGCAGGGCACGCATGACGAATTAGTGGACAAGCAAGGCATTTATTATCGTTTGCAGCAACAACAGGAGGGCTGAGGAAATGTTCAAAACATGGAAACAAAAATGCCGGCAGTTCTTCCTGCAGGAAGGTCCGGATTGGGGTAAAGAAGAGACCGAATTTCTGCCGGCGGCGCTGGAGGTTGTCGAAACGCCGCCATCACCGGTCGGACGGATTGTGCTGTGGACGCTGTTTGCAGTAGTTGTTTGTGCGTTGATTTGGTCGATTCTCGGCAATGTCGACGAAGTGGCGATTGCGCCGGGCAAGGTGATGCCGATCGGTTATGTCAAAACGCTGCAAGCGGAAGATAAAGGAATTATAAAGAAAATTTACGTCAAGGAAGGGCAGCGCGTTTCCGCCGGCGAACTGCTGCTGGAATTCGATACGACAGTTACCGCGGCGGATTTGGAGCGTCTGAAGAAAGAAAGCGCCTATCTGCAGCTAGAAATCGACCGCTTGCTGGCCGAGCGCGACGGTTTGCCGTTTGTGCCGGATATGCAAAAATATCAGGGGATTGAAGCGAAAGATCTGGCCTATCAGCAAAGCTTGTATGGAAGTCGGCTGTCCGAGTACCGGACAAAGATGATGTCGGCGCAGGCGAACCTTGCGCAAAGCGAAGCGGCGCTACGTTCTGCGCTGGCTACACAGGATAAACAGGTCGGCTTATTCGCGATTGCGCAGGAAAAGGAACGGCGGATTGAGAGCTTAGTCAATGAAAATGCGGTGGCTACATTTACGCTGTTTGACCATCAGGCGAAACGGTTGGAGTTGCAACAGGACATCAGTGCGCAGGCATCAGAAATCAGCCGTTTGCAATGGGGGATTGTGCAAAGCCAGGAAGCGATTCAACTGACGCAGGCGGAACGAATGCGTGATGTGACGACGAAATTGGTCGATGATCAAAAGCAATTTCAATCCTACAGCGAAGAATTGAAAAAAGCTCAAAATAAAGATCTGCTGACACGCGTGGTTGCGCCGATGGACGGCCGCGTCAGCCAGTTGGCGCTGCATACGGTCGGAGGAATCGTGACGCCGGCGCAGCCGTTGATGGACATCGTGCCGGAAGATGCCGAATTGCTAGTCGAGGCTTGGGTTGCAAACAAAGATATCGGCTTTGTGCAAATCGGTCAAGCGGCGGAAGTGAAAATAGAGACGTTCAGCTTCCAAAAATTCGGTACGCTTGATGCAGAGGTAACGGACATCAGTCCCGATGCGACCGAAGACAAGGATAAAGGACGGGTGTATCGCGTGCTGCTGAAGCTGAAACGGGCCTGGGTTGAAGTGAACGGTAAAGAAGTGGCATTGACGTCGGGGATGACGGCGACCGGCGAAATCAAAATCAGGCAGAAGCGCGTGATCGAGTTCTTCCTCGATCCGTTCCGGCAGTACAAGAGCGAAGCGTTACGGGAGCGATAAAAATTGGCAGATGAAAATAATAAACAAGAAAAACTGATTGATACCGGTCTCAGCTGCCTGGTCGTTGCTGCAAAATACTACGGCATTCCGGCCGACGAGCAGCAGCTCAAACGGGCTTATGTTGTAGCCGGCAGCATGGATGCGCTGGGGATGGCGCGGGCAGCCAAAGAAATCGGCTTGAAATCGAAACCGATACAGACGGATCAGCGCCAGTTCGAGCGCTTGCCGTTGCCGCTCGTCGCACAATTGAAAAACGGCAATTATGTGGTAGTGCTGCGGCGCGAGGAAGACGGCAGCTTGGTGCTGTTCGATCCGTACCGGCCGACGCCGTTTTTGCTGCCGGCGGCGAATTTTGCCGGTGCCTGGAACGGCACGGTGGTGTTGTTCACGCGGCGCTGGACCGAAGAGGCGAAGAAGCGCTTATTCGGGATTCGCTGGTTCTTGCCGATTGTTTGGCGATACCGGCAGCCAATGTTTCAGGTGTTGTTTCTGTCGTTGGTGCTGCAGCTATTCGGTCTGGTCAGCCCAATGTTTACGCAAATCATCATTGACAAGGTACTGGTGCATCGCAGTGCGCCGACGCTCGATGTTCTGGTTTGCGGCATGGTGTTCGTGTCGCTGTTTCAAACCTGGATTCAAGCGCTGCGCAGCTATTCGTTTACGCATACGACGAACCGGATAGACGTGATTTTGAGCACCAAGCTGTTTCGTCATATCACGGCGCTGCCAATGAAATATTTTGAACAGTGGCAGGTTGGCGATATTGTGGCGCGCGTGCGCGAACTGGAGAACATCCGCCAGTTCATTACCGGCACGGCGCTGACGGTCGTGCTGGATGCAGTGTTTGCTTTGATTTACATTGTGGTGATGTTTACATACAGCAGCTATCTCGGGCTGGTTGCGCTGGTGATTTTGCCGGCGTATGTGCTGCTGAACCTGGTTGTCACGCCGATCTACCGGACGCGGCTCAACGAAAAATTCAACGCGGCCACTGACAGCCAAAGTTTCATGATTGAAGCGGTGACTGGGATTCAAACCGTTAAATCGCTGGCGATTGAGAATCAATTTATCCAGAAGTGGGAACGGCTATTGGCGCGTTATATCAAGAGCGCGTTTTCCACTGCCAATCTGGCCAATGTAGCCGGCAACATCGGCTCGTTGATTCAGCAGATTTTCACGTTGGCCATTCTTTGGCTGGGCGCGTTGCAGGTGATGCAGGATAAATTGAGCGTCGGCGAATTGGTTGCATTTCAAATGCTGGCCGGGCAAGTTGTCGCGCCGATTCTGCGGCTGGTCAATCTGTGGCAGAATTTCCAGCAGACGCAAGTGTCGATTGACCGGTTGGGCGACATTATGAATGAAGGCGCGGAGCCTTCGTTCAATCCGAACCGGACGACGCTGCCGGCGATCTCCGGCGAGATTGTATTTGACCGTGTCGTTTTTCGCTATCGCAGCGATCTGCCGGAAGTATTGGCTAATCTCAGCCTTCGAATCAAAGCCGGTAGCCGGATCGGCATTGTCGGTCGTTCCGGTTCCGGCAAAAGCACGCTGACCAAACTGATTCAGCGGTTGTACGTGCCGGATTCCGGCCGTGTGATGATTGACGGCGTCGATCTGGCACAAGTCGAGCCGGCGTGGCTGCGGCGCCAAATCGGCGTGGTGTTGCAGGAGAATTTCTTGTTCAACGGTACAGTGCGCGACAACATTGCGGCGGCGCGGATCGGCGCAGCGGACGAAGAAGTGACGCAAGCCGCAACCATCAGCGGCGCGCACGGGTTTATTGCCGAGATGCCGGAGCAGTATGGCGCGCTGGTTGGCGAACGCGGCGCGGCGCTGTCCGGCGGACAGCGGCAACGGGTGGCGATTGCGCGGGCACTTCTCACCGATCCGAAAATATTGATTTTCGACGAAGCGACCAGTGCGCTGGACTGCGAATCAGAAAAAATCATCATGGACAATTTGGCACAGATTGCCGCGGGTCGCACGCTGATTATGATTGCGCATCGACTGGCAACGGTGCGCGATTGCGATACGATCTTCGTAATGGAGCGCGGCCGGTTGGTCGAAGCGGGAACGCATGAAGAGCTGCTGGAACTGCGTGGCTATTATCACGAGTTGTATATGCAGCAATTTGCGTAAGCTATGATGCTGTCTCAATGGGCGTTTGCCGGTTGGGACAGCGTTCTTTATATGCGGATGCGAACGGTGCGCTGACTGTTTATGGAAGCAGGCAAGGCGTGTTATGCAGAAGAATAGGAACAAATGGGATGATTTGTTATGAAAATAACACTTGCCAGTTTCAGGGAAATTCTTTATAATCAAAATGTAAATTCGAAATAAACGGACAACTCGGAATTGTTTGCGAGTTCCGACAGACGCAAGCGCCTGTTGCTTTTTGCTCGTGAAAGACTGTCTGGTCAGTCAGTTTATACTCTCAACTACATACATATACAAGTGCAAGAGAACAAGAAGTGTGCGCAGGTTCATTCGGGCGGCGCGTCCAGCGACGACGCCGACAAGGACCTGTTTTTTTTGCGCCCATTTTCATTGTTGTTCTGTTGCCGAATGCTGTTGTTTTGTACGCGGCGCCGCGTTCAAAATAGAAAATGACGAGGAGTGAAAGGGGAACGAATAACGCGTAGGGGTTGGGTTGCAAAAAAGAGAGGAGAGTGCGGGATGATTATTAAAAGTTTGGCGGATCGCTTGTTTACGGATTTTAAAAGCGATGTAAAAGGGTTGGCTGAAGATTTGGGCGACGTGGTTGGGGGCCAGGTTTCCCGGGTTGTGCGGCAGGGCCCGGTCAAAGTGATCAAGGATGTGGTCGAAGATGCCGGTCATGCCATTTTCGGTCAGGACGGGCCGCATCCGATTCGCGACGCGGTCAGCTTTGTCGAAGGCGTCGGAACGATTGCGGCCGATACCGCGATCAATATTTTCAATGCACTGCCGGGACACGGCAGCATGCCGGTTGTCGAGACGCTGCCTGGCAGCATCAATGCGGAACCGAATAAGGTGATTGCGGACGCTCACTATCACAGCGAAGCGTCGCTCGGCGATCTGTCCTGGCTGATTTACAAAGCGAAAATGGTGACGAACACGCAAATTACTGATAAATGGAAACTGTACAATGACGTCGAAACGAGTCATGGCTACAACAGCCGCACCTACATTGACGAAGCGAACAAACAGGTTGCTATTACGCTGGAAGGGACGCAGCCGAACAGCAAGCTGAGTCCGCTGTGGCTCAGCAAGGACGGCTTGACGGATCTGGAGATCGGTCTCGGCGTGATTCCGCCGCAAATGCGTGAAGGGTACGAGGCATTCAAAAAAATCGTTGCCGATGTGGAAAACAAATTTGTTGCGCAGGGCTACGGTCTGTCGGTGGCCGGCCATTCGCTTGGCGGCGGACTTGCGCAGCTTCTGTCTGGTATGTACTTCATCGATACCGGCAAAGCGCTGCCGACAGTTGCGGAGGCCGGCCCCGGCATGTTGCGGCAATTGGAAATGTATGCAGAACAGCAATTGTTGGCCGGCGAAACGATTCATTTGCCGACTGGTGGAACTTACAAACTGCATGCCGGAACGCTGCTGCAGCGCGCCAACGAGGCAAAAGCGCTTGTAGCCGGATTTAAATCGGAAGACTTCAGTAATGTGGTAAATCTGATTACCGATCTCGATCCAGTCGGTCACGTCAACTATAACGTGGATCCGAGCAAAGACGGCCATGTCGGCGTCGATATCATCGCACCGCATTTCCTGACCGCGCGTGAAGATTTGCAGGACATCGAATACGTTGCGCTGAAGCCGGTCAATGAACAAAACATTACGACGCCGTCGACGATGCCGCATGATCCGTTGGGGATTATGGATGGACTTCATGACATCAGCGCGACGCGCTTTGATCGCCATGAACCGGATCAATCCGATGCGCTGTGGTCCGGCACTGCGGTCGGTCTGAAGGATTTTGACGGAGATATCGGTCTCGGCACAGCGGTATTTCGCGATTACGGGCCACCGAAGAAAGTATGGACGGGGTCGGATCTGACGATTGCCGAAGTGAAGCTGTTCGCCGATAACAGCAACAGCGTGATCAACGTGAAGAATGCGGTGCATGGCAAACAAAACGCCGCTGTGTTTACGCGCGACGGCAATCACATTGTGTTCGGCAGCGACAATGGCGATCAGATCGTCAACGGTGCCGGCAACCAGACGATTTATGCAGGCAAGGGTGACAACTACATTTACGGCGGCAGCGGCAACAGCCTGATTTACGGCGGCGGCGGTCACGATATCATTTATGCCGGCAGTGGCAATAACGTGATTGTCGGCGGCAGCGGCGACTCGCTGTTGTTTGGCGGAACAGGCAACAATACGTTTGTTTGGTCGGCCGGCAACGACATCATTCGCGGCGGAAGCGGCAATGACACGATCACAGTCAAAGCCGGCGCAAGCGGCGACACGCAAATCAAATGGGAACGAAATTTCAAAAATTTCGGCAACGATATCGTGAGCATTGAAGGGGCAATGGAGAAAACAGGTCACCTGACATTTAATTTTGTCGATGAGATTCGCTTTGGCGACATGCAGTGGTCGCAAAATGGCGCGGACATTGTGATGACCGACAACAAAGGCGACAAAACGGCGACGGTTACGTTCAAAAATGCGCTGGACATGTTTGCGGCAAATGACAATCAACTCGACTTTAAATTTACAAATGGCCGGTTGTATCAAGATGATGAATTGTATCATGTGCGGGCCGGCAAAAATGTTGCCGCCGATGCAAGCGGCGCGTACAAGGGCAGCATTTTGATTGGCACGGCGGACGGCAGCGTGCTGACGAGCGGCAGCGGCAATGATTTGCTGTTCGGCGGCAAAGGACACGATGCGTTCGTATTTGAAAACAATTTCGGACATGATCAGATCGCGGTCAGCGATGCCGACGATACTGTGCGCTTCAACCAAGCGTTTAATGTCGATGAGTTTTCGCTATTGAAAAAAGGCAATGATCTTGTCATCGATTATCAACAGCGCGGTTTGCCGCGCGTCAATGAATTGATGATCAGCAATTGGGCCGTCGGCGATAAAGTAAATCAATTTTCATTCAGTGACGGTCTGTACAAAATTGATCACAATCAATTCGTAAAAGTGTCGTAAGAGAACTGAATGGTGCGGCAGGCAGGCGGATTTGCCTAGATGCCGCACCATTACTGTTTGTGTTTAATGAAAAGACAAATGCTTTCGTGTTAGCGTGATTACGAGACAACCAGGCAAAATACCATTGACAAAGTTGACGCTGCGTGATAGCATACTACTCAAGGAAACTGAATAGCGCCTTTAAACTGGTCCTGTGAGGCCGGAAAGGAGACATACTTCAAGGGAATTTTCTATGCCTTCTTGTGCCGCACGCGCCAAGAAGGTATTTTTTTATGCCGCCGCGCTGTTGATTGACAATGACAGCGCGAACCTGATAGTATATATATAATCTGTTTTTGTATAAATAAACAGCTTATGGCGACAGGTCGGCATGAAAGACCCTTCATATTAAGTCGTTTAAGGTGATTCGGAAAGGTCGGGGAGGATGTTTATGCAAGGTGTCTTATCCGGCTGCAAGGAGTTATTCATATTTTAGGAGGGGTTGGCATGGCAAAAGGTAACGTGTCGCTGCGCGGCAAAGACATTCTGGGATTGGAGACGATGTCGCAGGCTGAAATCGAATTGGTGTTGGATACGGCAAAGGAAATGAAAACGATCATTGACCGCGATATCAAGAAAGTGCCGACATTGCGCGGCAAATCGGTCGTAAATCTGTTCTTTGAACCGAGCACGCGTACGCGCACCTCGTTTGAACTGGCCGGAAAATATCTCGGCGCTGATGTGGTGAATATTACGACGAGCGCCAGCAGCCTAGTCAAAGGCGAAAGCTTGCGTGATACGCTGTATACGGTTGAAGCGATGGGCGTCGACGCGATTGTGATGCGTCATGAAGCCGAAGGCGCAGCGCAGTTTGCGGCGGGGATTTCAAAAGCGGCAATCATCAATGCCGGTGACGGCGCGCATGCGCACCCGACGCAAGGATTGTTGGACATGTTTACGATTCGCGAGCAGAAACAATCGCTGAGCGGTTTGAAAGTTGCAATCATCGGTGATATCCGCCATAGCCGCGTAGCTCGTTCGAATATCTGGGGCTTGACGAAAATGGGTGCCGAGGTGCATCTGTTCGGGCCGCGCACGCTGCTGCCGCAAGAATTGGAAGCCTGCGGCGCGCACGTACACAAACGAATTGAAGATGCGCTCGACGGCGCGGATGTCGTCAATGTGCTGCGCATCCAGCGCGAACGGCAGCAAAAAGGGTTGTTTCCGTCGGCGCGCGAATATGCGCGGCTGTTCGGAATCAACCAAAAGCGGCTGGCGCTGGCAAAAGAAGATGCGATTGTCATGCATCCGGGACCGATGAATCGTGGCCTGGAAATTGCGCCGGATGTGGCGTATGGTGCACGCTCGCTGATTCAAGAACAGGTCAAAAACGGCCTGGCGGTACGGATGGCGCTGTTATTCTTAGTACTGATGGGAGGGAAACAAGTTGAAACACTTGCTTAAGAACGCAACGATCATTAATCCGGCCGGAGAATTTTCCGGCCGCGGCGATATCCTGATTGAAGACGGAAAAATTGCGGCGATCGGCAACGCGCTGCAGGATGCTGCGGCGACGGTGATCGACTTGGACGGGAAAACGGTTGTGCCGGGCTTGATCGACATGCATGTCCATCTGCGCGATCCGGGGCTGGAGGCGAAAGAAGACATTTATACAGGCACGCGTGCGGCGGCCGCCGGCGGTTTTACCTACGTCGCCTGCATGCCGAACACGAAGCCTGTTGTTGATCAATCGATTCTGGTTGAAGGGATTTTGAGCCGGGCGGCGGAATGTGGCGCAGCCAAGGTTGGCGTGATCGGTGGCTTGAGCAAAGGGCAGTGCGGTCAGGAACTGGCGGAAATTGGTGATATGATCGCATCCGGCGCGGTGGCGATTTCCGATGACGGCCATTGCGTCGGCAACGCAAAATTGATGCGTACGGCTCTCGAATATACCAGCATGTTTGACAAAGTGATCATTTCGCATGCCGAAGAAGAATCACTGGTCGAAGAAGGCATTATGCATGAAGGAGCGGTATCGGCCAAACTGGGGATGAAAGGCCGTCCGGCCGTGGCCGAAGACATTGCGGTCGCCCGCGACGTATTGCTGGCCGAATTCGTCGGCGCACCGGTGCATATTGCGCATATCAGTTCAAAGGGTGCGGTGGAACAGGTGCGCAGCGCAAAACAGCGCGGCGTGGCGGTGAGCGCGGAAGTGACGCCGCATCATCTGGCGCTGACCGACAGCGAAATAGAGCGCTTCGACACGGCGTTCAAGGTGAATCCGCCGCTTCGTTCGCTCGATCATCAAGACGCGCTGATTGCCGGACTGAAAGATGGTACGATTGAAGTAATTGCCTGCGACCATGCGCCGCATGCATTTGAAGAAAAAGACGTCGAATTCAAGACGGCGCCGAGCGGCTTTACTGGTCTTGAAACGTCTCTGGGCGTGGTGCTCGAAGAATTGCATCACAAACGCGGTTTCAGCCTGGAAGACATTGTGCGCTGGATGTCGGTCAATCCGGCACGGGTGCTCGGAATCGACGGCGGAAAAATCATTGTCGGCGCGGCGGCGGACTTGACGGTGATTGAACCGGATACTGTCTGGACGGTTGAGCCGGAGAAGTTTTATACGCGCGGCCAGCATTCGCCGTTCAAAGGACGGAGCTTGCGCGGCAAGGCGGTGATGACGATCGTCGACGGACGGATTGTGATGAAGGATGGCGAGGTGACGGTATGAAAGGAAAATTGATCTTAGAAGACGGCAGCGTATTTCACGGCGAATTGCTTGGCGCGGCAGAGGCGATCGGCGAAGTCGTGTTCAATACCGGGATGACCGGGTACCAGGAAATCTTAACGGATCCGTCGTATTGCGGCCAAATCGTGACGCTGACATATCCGCTGGTCGGAAATTATGGCGTCGCGGAACGGTTTCAACAGTCGCGACAGTCATTCGTGAAAGGCTTTGTAATCAGCGAATTGTGCGATCATCCGAGCAACTGGACGATGGAAGGTACGCTCGGCGAGTATCTGCTGAAGAATAAAATCCCCTGTCTGCATGGCGTCGATACGCGTGCGGTAACGCGCAAAATCCGCTCAACCGGCGCGATGCGCGGGATCATCGTAGCGGCGGAACTGGAGGAGGCGGAAATCGCCAAACGTTGGCAGCAAACGCTGTCGGCCGATGTCGTCAAGGAAGTGACGACGCCGCAGCGCTATGAAATTGCCAATGACGGACCGCATGTCGTGGTAATGGATTTCGGAATCAAGAAAAACATTCTGCGCTCGCTGGCCGAGCATGGTTGCCGCCTGACGGTGGTGCCGGCCGATACCAGCTATCAGGAGATTCGCGAACTGCAGCCGGACGGCGTATTCCTGTCGAACGGCCCCGGCGATCCGAAGGCGGTGCCATTTGCGATTGAAACGATCCGCGCAATGATCGGCCGCTGGCCGATGTTCGGGATCTGCCTCGGTCATCAACTGCTGGCGCTGGCGTTCGGTGCGGACACCTACAAGATGAAGTTCGGCCATCGCGGCTCGAACCATCCGGTGAAAAATCTGGCTAGCGGCCGCGTGCACATCACGTCGCAAAATCATGGCTACGCCGTGCGCGAAGAATCGCTGGCTGACAAAGGGCTCGTCGTGACGCATCGCGCGGTGAACGACGGCAGCGTCGAAGGAATGAAGCATCAACTGCTGCCGGTGTTTTCGGTGCAATACCATCCGGAAGCCGCACCGGGCCCGGATGACAATGTGTATCTGTTTGAACAATTTATGGAACTGCTGGCTAAGGAGGTCGCATTATGCCAAAAAAACAATATCTGAAAAAAGTATTGGTGATTGGCTCCGGTCCGATCATCATCGGACAGGCGGCCGAATTCGACTACGCCGGCACACAGGCTTGCCGCGCGTTGAAAGAAGAAGGACTTGAAGTTGTTCTCGTCAACAGCAACCCGGCGACGATTATGACAGATGCGAATATTGCCGACCGCGTATATATTGAACCATTGACGGTGGATTTTCTCGAAGCGGTCATTGCAAAAGAGCGTCCGGATGGATTGCTGGCGACATTGGGCGGGCAAGCCGGTCTGAACCTGGCGGTCAAGCTGCATGAAGAAGGGATTTTGAAAAAGTTTGGCGTCGAGCTTTTGGGCACATCGTTGGAAGCGATCAAAAAAGCGGAAGACCGCGAACTGTTCAAAGAAACGATGGAAAAAATCGGTCAGCCGATCCCGGAAAGCACGATTGTCGAAGATGTGGCCAGCGCGCTGCAGTTTGCCGGCGAGATCGGTTTTCCGCTGATCGTGCGCCCGGCCTATACGATGGGTGGCACCGGCGGCGGTATTGCGCAAACGGAAAAAGAACTGACGGAAATCGTCACGCGCGGTCTCAAGCACAGCATGATCGGTCAGGTACTGATCGAACGCAGCGTTGCCGGTTGGAAAGAAATCGAATATGAAGTGATGCGCGATGCGGCGGACAACTGCATCGTCGTCTGCAATATGGAAAACATTGATCCGGTCGGCGTGCATACCGGCGACAGCATCGTCGTGGCGCCGTCGCAAACGCTGACCGACCGCGAATACCAAATGCTGCGCAGCGCATCGCTGACGATCATTCGCGAACTCGGGATTGAAGGCGGCTGCAACGCGCAATATGCGCTCGATCCGAAAAGCGAACGCTACATCGTAATCGAAGTCAATCCGCGCGTCAGCCGTTCCAGCGCGCTGGCGTCGAAAGCGACCGGCTATCCGATTGCCAAAGTAGCGACTAAGGTTGCGATCGGCTACCATCTCGACGAAATACCAAACGCGATCACCGGCAAAACGATGGCCTCGTTTGAACCGACGCTTGACTATGTTGTAACGAAATTCCCGCGCTGGCCGTTCGACAAATTCAATTTTGCCGATCGTGAACTGGGCACGCAAATGAAAGCGACCGGCGAAGTGATGGCGATTGACCGCAGCATTGAAGCGTCGCTGCTCAAGGCGATCCGTTCGCTGGAAATCGGTCTCAACCATATCGAGCTGCCGGCGCTGGCCGAGCAAAGCGTTGATGAAATCCGCAAGCTGCTCAAGGAAACCGACGATGAACGGCTGTTCGTCGTGGCCGAAGCGCTGCGCCGCGGCATTGACGTGACGGAAATCCATGCGGTAACCGGCATCGATCCGTTCTTCCTGCACAAAATCAACTCGATCGTGCTGTTGGAAGCGGAACTGGCGACGCGCGGCTGTCTGCCGGAGCTGCTGGAAGCGGCGAAGAAAAAAGGGTTCGCCGACCGTGCGATTGCTCGCCTAGTCGACAAAAGCGAAGACGAAATCCGCGTGCTGCGCAAACAGCTTGGACTGACGCCGGTCTACAAGATTGTCGACACCTGCGCGGCCGAATTTGAAGCGACGACGCCGTACTATTATTCGACATACGCGCAGGAAGACGAGGTGGCACCATCGACGCGTAAGAAAGTGCTGGTTCTCGGTTCCGGTCCGATTCGGATCGGGCAGGGCGTCGAGTTTGACTACTGCTCGGTTCATTCGGTCTGGGCGCTCAAAGAACTCGGTTTTGAAACGATTATCGTCAACAACAACCCGGAGACGGTCAGCACCGACTTCGATACGGCCGACCGGTTGTACTTCGAACCGCTGACGACGGAAGACGTAATGAACATCATTGACAAGGAACAGCCGGAAGGCGTGATTGTGCAGTTTGGCGGCCAAACCGCAATCAATCTGGCCGGACCTCTGGCGCGCGCCGGAATTCCGATTCTCGGCACCAGCGTTGCCGACATTGATCGCGCGGAAAACCGCGAAAAATTTGAAGAACTGTTGGAAAAACTGGGCATTGCGCGGCCGCGTGGTACAACGGTCGTTGATGAGCAAGGGGCGGTCGAAGCCGCAACCGCCATCGGCTATCCGGTCGTCGTTCGTCCGTCCTATGTGCTTGGCGGCCGGGCAATGGAAATCGTGTACGGCGAAGCGGATCTGCGCAACTACATGCGCTATGCGGTCAAGGCGTCGCCGGAGTATCCGGTGCTGGTCGACCGCTACATGCAGGGCAAAGAAGTGGAAGTCGATGCGATTTCCGACGGCGAGACGGTGCTGATACCCGGCATCATGGAACATGTCGAACGGGCCGGCGTCCATTCTGGCGACAGCATCGCGGTATATCCGCCGCAAACACTGGCGCAGGACGTGTTGGATAAAATCGTCGATTGCACGAAGAAACTGGCCGGCGGATTGGCGGTCAAAGGACTGATCAACATCCAATACGTCGTGGTCGACGGCGCAGTCTATGTGATTGAAGTGAATCCGCGTTCGAGCCGCACGATTCCGTTCCTCAGCAAGGTCACGAACATTCCAATGGTCAATTTGGCGACGCGCGCCGCGCTGGGCGTGAAAATTGCCGACATGGGTTACGGCGAAGGCTTGTTGCCGGCCAAACCGTATGTTGCGGTCAAAGCGCCGGTGTTCTCGTTTGCCAAGATGCAACAAGTCGACATTTCGCTCGGGCCGGAAATGAAATCGACCGGCGAAGTGATGGGCTCGGACTATCATTATGCGCGTGCGCTGTATAAAGCGATTGTCGCAGCCGGAATGAACGTGCCGGAACGCGGCAACATCTTGTTCACCGTCGCCGACAAGGACAAGGCCGAAGCCGGCGTGCTGGCCAAAGGCTTTGATGAACTGGGCTACCATCTGATTGCGACGAGCGGAACTGCGGCGTATCTAAGCAGCCTGGATCTGGAAGTGAATGTGGTTCATAAAGTGCATGAACTGAAACCGGATATCATTCAAATGATTAAGACCGGAAAAATAAACATGGTCGTCAACACGCTGACGCAAGGCAAGGAGCCGGAGCGTGACGGCTTTAAGATTCGTCGTGCGACGGTTGAACACGGCATCCCCTGCCTGACGTCGATGGATACTGCAAAAGCGGTGCTTAAAGTGCTGCAATTCATGCGTGAACGCCGGCTGGTCTATGTGTTGGCGCTGCAGGATTATGTCGGAGGAGGGGACGCGCTTGCCTAAACGGCTGCTGCACGGAAAAATCGTTGCCAACGAATATGTGGCGACTGGCATCAAACGGCTGATTATCGAAGCGAAAGAACTGGCGGAATTGGCCGTTCCCGGCCAATTCCTGCATCTGCGCTGCCGTGAAATCGGCGCGGACCCGCTGCTCAGGCGTCCGATCAGCATTTCGGACATTGATCGGGCGGTGGGACGGTTGACGCTACTCTATAAAATCGTTGGCAAAGGCACGGCGCTATTGGCGCAGCTGGAGGCCGACGAATGGGTCGATTGCATGGGCCCGCTCGGCAACGGTTTTGCGCTGCGCGGCGAAAAACCGCTGCTGGTCGGCGGCGGCATGGGACTTGCGCCGTTGGTGGCACTGGCCAAAGCGCTTTGCCCTCGTCCGACCGAAATTTTGCTGGGCGGCCGCGGCAAAGAAGAATTGTTTTGGACGGAAGCGTTTGCTTCCAGCTGTCAAAATGCACATCTGACAACCGACGACGGTTCGGCCGGCCTGAAGGGGACCGTGGTCGACCTGTTGCCGCAACTATTGGCCGCAGGCGGCTATGATTCCGTTTATACTTGCGGACCGCGGCCGATGATGGAAAAAATCGCTGCGTTGGCCAAAGAATACGGGATCGATTGCCAGGTATCGCTGGAAGAATATATGGCTTGCGGCGTTGGCGCCTGCCTGGCCTGCAGCTGTGCGAAAACGAACGGCGGCCGCGCGAAAATTTGTCTGGACGGACCGGTGTTTGACGCCGAGGAGGTGTTCGGATGAAGCAGGGAGATTATACGCAAAGCGAACAGAACGAACGGCTGGCGGTGACGGTGGCCGGAATCCGGATGAAAAATCCGGTCATGGTTGCATCCGGCACATTCGGTTTCGGGTTGGAATATGAAGACTACGTTAATTTGAACGAACTCGGCGCGCTGGTCGTCAAAGGAACGACGCTTGCGCCACGCGCCGGCAACGGCGGACGGAGGATCGCCGAGACGCCGGCAGGGATGCTTAATTCGATCGGCCTGGAAAATCCAGGCGTCGATCAACTGATCGAAACGATTTTGCCGAAACTGTCCGGCTATGATGTGCCGGTGATCGTCAATATTTCCGGCAACACGTCCGACGAGTACGGCGAATTGGCGGCGCGCCTTGACTCTACGCCGATTGCGGCGCTAGAACTGAACATATCCTGTCCCAATGTCAAGCAAGGTGGTATTGCGTTCGGCACCGACCCCGAAATGGCGGCCAGTGTCGTCGAAGCGGTGAAAAAGCGCACGTCGAAACCGGTGATCGTCAAGTTGTCACCAAATGTGACCGATGTGACGCAAATTGCCAAGCGCGTCGAAGCAGCCGGTGCCGATGCGCTGTCGCTGATCAATACGTTGCTGGGCATGGCGATTGATGTGCGCAGCTGGCGGCCGCGCCTCGGTAATGTCGTCGGCGGCCTGTCCGGCCCAGCGGTGAAGCCGGTCGCGTTGCGAATGGTCTGGCAGACGGCGTCTGCCGTCAACATTCCGATCATCGGCATGGGCGGCATCATGACCGCTGAAGACGCGGTCGAATTTTTGCTGGCCGGTGCAAGTGCGGTATCGATCGGCACGGCCAATTTCGTCAACCCGCGCGCAGCTGTCGATGTTGCTGTCGGAATCGGCGACTATCTCACAGAACGCGGTCTGAATCAAGTCGGCGATTTGGTCGGCAAGCTGATCGTGTAACAAGACGGTTTAACACGAAAATTGTAGGGGTTGTCTAAAAAACAATTTTTAAAAACGAAACACAGAGGGGCAAGGGATGAGAGGAAAACGAAGAGCTGAGGCGATACATATCGCCCCAGCAAAAAAACAATAATAATCCCTCTTCGAAACCCACATTTCCCTCTTACTCCTCTGTGTATAGTTAAATTGTTGCAAACGTGCATTTGAGGTAATCACCAATGGAAGAACGGGAATAGTTATGGTCAATGAAAAAGGAGGCGGAGCGGATGGCGGATCAACGGTTGATTGTGGCGCTTGATACAACGGATAGAGCGCGCGTGGAAGCTCTGGTCGGCGAATTGGGAGAGTTGGTCGGTTATTATAAAGTGGGTATGGAATTATTCTACAGCCAGGGACCGGACATCGTCCGCTGTCTGCGGCAACAGGGAAAAGAAGTGTTTCTCGATTTGAAACTGCACGATATTCCGAACACCGTGGCGCAGGCACTGCGTCCGCTCGTCGGTCTTGGCGCGACGATGCTCAATTTGCATGCGTCCGGCGGCACAAAAATGATGAAAGCGGCGGCGACGGCGCTGCGCGAGGAAGCTAAGCTGCGCAATGTGCCTTGTCCGAAACTGATTGCAGTTACGGTGCTGACCAGCATGGATGCAACAGAATGGGAATCGTTGGGCTGCGTGCGTGAAATAGCCCAGCAGGTTAGTGAATTGGCGAAAATGGCGCAGGCGGCCGGATTGGACGGCGTTGTCGCATCATCGCAAGAAGCGGCGTTGATTCGCAAGGCGTGCGGCGATTCGTTCGCAATCGTAACGCCGGGAATTCGTCCGGCTGGCAGTGCGACGGACGATCAGGCGCGAATTTTGACGCCTAGAGAAGCGATTGAGGCTGGAGCCGATTACTTGGTTGTCGGGCGGCCGATTACAGCTGCACTAGAGCCGCGCAAAGTGGCGGAAGATATTTTACGCCAAATGAAGGAGGGAAAGTTATGAACGAGGCGGAAGTGAAAAAGTTGTTCATTGAAACTGGTGCGATCATGGAGGGACATTTTCTTTTGACGTCTGGTTTGCATAGTGCGATGTACGTCGAAAAATTTCAGGTGTTGCAACATCCGAAATATACCGAATGTCTCTGCGCTGCATTGGCCGAGCGCTTTAAAATGGCTAATGTCGGTGTCGTGATTGGTCCGGTGACAGGAGGTATTCTTCTTGCACATGAAGTAGGCAAAGCGCTCGGTACGAGGGCGATCTTTACTGAACGAGTCGACGGGAAGATGACGTTGCGTCGAGGTTTTTGCATCGAACCGGGAGAACGAGTTTTGGTTGTCGAAGATATCATCACTACCGGAGGCTCGGTTGATGAGGTTATTGAAGTTGTCAAAGCGCAAGGCGGCGAACTCGTCGGCGTCGGCGTACTGGTGAATCGTAGCGGCGGCAAGGCGACTTTTGAGGCTCCGCTGGAATCATTGCTGGACCTGACGATTGAGGCCTATTCGGCAGAAGAATGTCCGATGTGTAAAGCCGGGGAACCGATGACTAAAAGAGGTAGTCGTAACATTAAATAGATAAAACAGTGATAAATTTACATAAAAGATAAAAAAGCATCTTGTCAGGTTATTTTACTTATGGTAATATAGATAACGTAGCAAGTGGCCCTGTGGTGTAGCGGTCTAACATGCCGCCCTGTCACGGCGGAGATCGACGGTTCAAATCCGTTCAGGGTCGCCATTTGCGGAAATAGCTCAGCGGTAGAGCATCGCCTTGCCAAGGCGAGGGTCGGGAGTTCGAATCTCCTTTTCCGCTCCATTTAGGGGTATAGCTCAATTGGTAGAGTAGCGGTCTCCAAAACCGTTGGTTGAGGGTTCAAGTCCTTCTGCCCCTGCCAGAATTCCAAGGGATTTCTCAAAAGAGAGATCCCTTTTTGTCTGTAGCGATTGAAAGCGGTAAATATATTAAATGCAGGTGGCGCAATGGATAAGAAAATGAATCGTTGGAACGAAAAACTAGTTACTGGTTTATGGCAATTGGGCAACGTTGTTTTCGCAATGCTGGTAGGCCTATCGTTTATGATGGAAAAAAGCGGTGAAATGACAGTCAAAGGGCTACTGGTTCTGGCTATGTCGGTCTTGTTGCAGCGTTATGTCTGCGCCTGGATTTTCAAAAAATAGTCAGTTCTTTTATTTTTCATAAGGTTTTCATATAGCAGGGAGCTTAATGGAATGATTGTGAAATGGAAAATCGGATTGGACATAGGTTGTCCCGAGTGATATACTCAAGCGTGGGTTTATGCGTCACAGAGTTTCTCTGTGACTTTTCTTGTTTATGAAGAAGAAATGATGGGCAGCAGGTTTTCCTATTAAACTAGCGAATTATATAACATTGAATGAAAGGAGGATACAATGAGCGAACAGATCGAAACGCAGGAATGGCCTTTTTTAAAAGAATTACCGACAACGGTGCTCGGCTTTTCTTTGGACTTACAAGAGCAAAAACTTGCAGGGCGAACCCAGTTGTTTAGTTACCAGGATGATAAAAAGCGACTAGGCTTTTCTGCAATGTATGATAAAAATACAAAAGAATACAGTATCAGACGTAAAATTGGTTTAACCGAATTCTGCGATATTGACTTTTGTACAGAACAGTTACCTAGATTTGAACAGCTTTTGCAGGAGCGAATGCAAGAGAGTATGAGGCAAATGAGTAATTTTGACGAAGCTTTATTGGATTCCATCGTTATTAAGAAAGAGATACTGCAGTGGGGGCGAGAACTTGAGTTGTCCGCGAAAAGCCACGGCTTCTTATTGTTTGTCGAGCCTTGTCGCCCGGTTAAAGTGATCAATGGATCCTATATGGTGCTGGATTATAGTGACTTTTTAAATGAAAGTAATTTGGTGGTATATTATAATATGTTTCGTGATGACTTTTTTGCCGAAATTAGAATTCATCGTTTGCCGGAAATGACAACTTTATTTGATGCGACAACAACAAAGGAACTCGATGTGATAATAAAGCAGCATTTGGAAGAGGTGTTGCAGTATATGCGGGGGAAAATTGACAATGAGACAGCTGTGTAGAGGAGAGGTGAAAAATGGCTAAAATCTTGGTCTGCGATGATTCTGCTTTTATGAGAATGATGTTAAAAAAAGTACTGATTGAACAGGGACATGAAATCGTCGGAGAAGCTGGCGATGGAATGGAAGCTGTCGCTCAATACGAAAAATTACAACCAGAATTAGTGACGATGGACATAACGATGCCTAAAATGGATGGCATAGAGGCAGTGAGGCGGATTCATGAATTAAATCCGGTAGCGCGGATTGTTATGGTTACTGCTTTAGGGCAAAAGGCCATTATCACTGATGCGCTGAGAGCGGGAGCGGCAGATTTTATTGTTAAACCCTTTGATCCGGAAAAGGTCGCCTCTATAGTGAAGAAAGTACTAGATTTGGATGCGGTATAATCAAGGTGGGAATTTTGTTGCAAAGATAAAATTATTATGGTAACAAAAAAGTGTTGACAATACATTGTGCGATGACCTATAATAGTCAATGTGATTGGTTAACGGCCCTGTGGTGTAGCGGTCTAACATGCCGCCCTGTCACGGCGGAGATCGACGGTTCAAATCCGTTCAGGGTCGCCATTTTGCCACGGTAGCTCAGTCGGTAGAGCAGAGGACTGAAAATCCTCGTGTCGACGGTTCGATTCCGCCCTGTGGCACCATCATTTGCGGAAATAGCTCAGCGGTAGAGCATCGCCTTGCCAAGGCGAGGGTCGGGAGTTCGAATCTCCTTTTCCGCTCCATATTCGAGGCGACATAGCCAAGTGGTAAGGCAGAGGTCTGCAAAACCTCTATTCCCCAGTTCAAATCTGGGTGTCGCCTCCAAATTTAAATTTATATGTTTAATATAGAGGATGCCTAGGCAATAGCCTATCTGCAATGCGAGCGTGGCGGAACTGGCAGACGCAACGGACTTAAAATCCGTCGGGTAGTGATACCCGTGCCGGTTCGATTCCGGCCGCTCGCACCACTGTTCATTTTTTCTCCTGACTAGTCAGGAGTTTTTTAGTATTCATTTTCATGAAAATTTTGAGGGGGGTCTTCAATGGACGATATACGTGAGGCCGCTTTAGAATTGATAGAAAGCATTCGTAATTTAACGATTGCCGAAATAATGAAGGAAGACATGATTCAGGATATTATGGCGGTAGAGAAAGTCTTATGCGAAAATGATGATAAAAATAAAGTCCATCAGATTGTGGCCGGTTTGAATGGTAGTATGATAGCGTTTTTGGATTTTTCTAAGCTTATGAAGCCTTATGAAAAATGGAAAAAAGCCGTTGGAGCGGTATTGTTTAAATAGAAAACGACCGTTTGCTCACAGCAGCAGACGGTCGTTTGTTTTGCAAATATCGTAAGCCGTTTTCATTAAGGAAGTAATGCTGGTAGGAATGGCGGAGAGAAGTCGCGAATTGCAATAAGTAGGAAGATAATTCCGGCTAGGAACATTAAAATGGCACGCTGAAGATTTGCGTTGGCTTTATAGGACAAGAATGCAGCTCCGATCAGTGTGATGCCAAGTAGAATGCCTCCGGCAAAAGAAGCCAGATTAATGAGTGCTGAAAAATCGAACATAATAATAACTCCTTTTTAGATAGAATTAGACAAGGATTGGTTTTACAAATGGACGAATATAAACAAGGGCGATTATTGATAGGAGGAATAAGCATGCTAGAGTGTGAGAAGGTGTATCACGGATTCAAGGTGCGTAGTTGCGAATTAGTTGAGGAACTGACGGCCCGCTGCTATATGTTAGAACATGAAAAAACCGGTGCACGTTTATTATATGTGGAAACCGGAGATGATAACAAGGTCTTTTCAATAACCTTTCGCACGCCGCCGACTGATAATACGGGGGTAGCTCATATTTTAGAGCACAGCGTATTATGCGGCTCACGTAAGTTTAAACTGAAGGAACCATTTGTTGAACTGGTGAAAGGTTCGATGAATACGTTTCTAAATGCGATGACCTTCCCTGACAAAACGATGTACCCGGTAGCCAGCCGCAATGAAAAAGATTTTCGCAATTTAATGGATGTATATTTGGATGCGGTGTTTTTTCCGCAAATTTATGATCGGCCGGATATCTTTAAGCAAGAAGGCTGGCATTATGAATTGGATTCCGTAGATGATGACGTGAATTATAAAGGCGTTGTTTATAATGAAATGAAAGGCGTCTTTTCATCGCCGGATACAAGATTGGAACAAAGTGTGATGGAAGCGTTGTTTCCGGATACTACGTATGGTTTTGAATCGGGCGGGGATCCTAAATGTATTCCTGAATTGAATTATGAAGACTTTCTGGATTTTCATAAGAAATTTTATCACCCGGCGAATGCTTATCTGTATCTATATGGCAATATGGATATCGAAGAAACATTGGCGTTCATTAATGCAGAATATCTGCAGCATTTTGAAGCGATGCCCATTCAATCGAATATTCCAAAACAAGTTGTTGAAACGGAACAAATTCGCCAAGCTGGATATCCGATACCGGAAAGTGAAGATGCATCGGGTAAAACATACCTTAACATGAGTTTTGTTGTTGGCGAAGGCTTTGATGCTGAGTTGACACTTGGCATGCAATTGTTAAACTATATATTATTGGATAGCCCAGCTGCGTCGATTAAAAAAGCTCTTATTGCGGCGGGAATCGGCAAAGAAGTCAGCGGTGCCTATGCTAAGAGTTTACTGCAGCCGGTGTTCAGTTTTATTGTCAGCGGTGCAGAAAAAGATGACTGCGAAAAATTTCGTACAGTGGTCTTACATGAATTGAAGCGGTTGCGTGAGGATGGCATTGATCTAATGCTAAAGCAAGCGGCGCTGCATCGACTCGAATTTTCTTTGCGTGAAGCAAATTTTGGCAGTTACCCCAAAGGATTAATTTACAATATCCGTTGTATGGATAGTTGGCTCTATGACGCTAATCCGCTGTTGCATCTTAGCTATATGCAGCCGCTAGAAAAGATTAAACGCGAAGTGGCGAATGGCTACTTTGAGCGTTTGATTGATACGTATTTTCTTGCCAACCAGCATCGAGTTACCGTGGTGCTGTCACCGGAGCCTGGGTTGCTTGATGTGGAGGCTGTGCAAGAACGAGCACAACTTTCAGAATATAAATCGATACTTACGCAAGAAGAGATCGTAGCATTGATAAACGATTCGGAAAAGCTGCGTAGCGAACAAGAAAAGCCCGATTCGCCAGAAGCACTGGAAGCAATTCCTTTACTGGCAATAGGTGACATAAAAAAAGAAATTGATCAATATGATAACCGGGTTGAACAATGGAATAACAGTACCGTTGTTCAGACATATTGCGATACGAGAGGGATCGTATATTGTAATCTTTATTTTGATTTGAGTCAGCTTGACAAACAGGATGTTTCATTCGTTTACTTATTGGCAGAATGCCTTGGTAAAATTGATACAGGCAAAAGTAGCTATGAAGACCTGGTCAGTCGAGTGGATTTGTGCTGTGGTGGAATTGATTACGGAATCAAAGTCTACACGAATCACTCTAACCACAGGCTTTTTCAAGGGAAAATGGTGGTCAGGACGAAGGTTTTAGCGGAGAAAATAAGTGAGGTTACGGCCTTGCTCCAGGAAATATTGTTAGAAAGTTTATTTGAGAAAGAAGAACGTTTGTATGAAATTGTTCGTGAGTTGAAGGCGGACTGGCAGACGAATTTGTTTCGACGCGGTCAACAGTTGGTAAGTAATCGCGTTTTGTCTTATTTTTCAGCTGCGGCTCAATTTAGTGAAGGTGGTGCACTTGATTTTTATCATTTTCTTTGCCAAATTGAGAAAAAATGGGAGCAGGAAAAGCAAGCCGTTGTTGAAGGCTTGAAGCGGATTTCCCGAGGTGTGATTACGCGGGAAAACTTGACGCTGGGAATTACTTTGGAAGAGAATAAAGGCCCATTACTTGCAGTGACGTTTAATGAATTCATAGCCGCGCTGCCGAACAAAGCTGAGAAGTCGGTACCGGATGCAAAAATGAACAGCAATAAAACGACTCGCAATGAAGGTCTTCTGATGCCGGCGCAAGTTCAATACGTCGTCAAAGCGGCAAATTATCGTGATTTAGGATACCAGTACACCGGCAGCATGAAGGTATTGGAAACGATACTTCGTTATGATTATTTTTGGACAAAAATTAGGGTGCAAGGCGGCGCTTATGGTGCCTTTGTTCGCTTCGATAGAAATGGGAATATGATCTTTGGCTCATATCGTGACCCTAATTTACTGGAAACGTTGGATGTATATGATCGCACGGCTCAATACCTGAAGACGTTTTTGCTCAGTGAGCGCGATATGCTGAAATACATAATTGGTACGATGAGCCAAATGGACATGCCGCTGACTGCCCAACAAAAAGGTGAACAGGTTGAAAATTGGTATTGGAGAAACATTGACGACGAAGAACGCCAGCGAGAGCGCAATGAAATCCTTGCGACGACACCGGAGGATATACGGGAATTAGCCGAGCTCATTCAAGCGGCCATGGCGGAAGATTATCTTTGCGTTATGGGCAATGAAACCGCGATCCGTGATGCAGCAGACCGCTTTGAAAAACTAATTGATATCGGGCTGTTTTAGCTTAAAAGAATATTGTTTCTCATTATTCGGTTTCTAGCAATAAAGAAAAAAGGTGTCTCAAATAAGGCGGAAAGCCTATCTGAGACACCTTTTTTACTAAAGATTAGTATTCCCAGAAAATCCGTTGAATTTCAGCCGGATCATTGGTTTTAGTCAGTGCCAGCATCAGCAGGATGCGAGCTTTTTGCGGGTTCAGTGTATCAGAAGCCGAGAAGTGCAGAGCATCATCATTTGCTTCACCGTTGCGTGCAACGATGCCGTTGCCGGTACGCGAACTTCTGACGATCGCAATGCCTTGTTTTTGCGCATCAACCAGCGCGTCTTTGACCGGGTTTGCCAGACTGCCGTCGCCGACGCCCGCGCAAACAATGCCTTTTGCTCCAGCGGCGACAAAGGCGTCAACAGCTACGCGGCTGACATTGGCATGTTCATATACGATATCGACTTGTGGCAGATCTGTCAGGTTGCGTACGTCGAATTCGGATTTCGTGGTGTGCTTGCGAGTGCTTTCTTTATAGAAATGCGCTTTACCGGCTTGCATATAACCGAGATAGCCAAGTTCCGGTGCGCGGAAGGTGTCGAGCAATGCGGTGTTGGTCTTGGTTACTTCACGTGCGCCGTTGATTGCATCGTTCATGCAAACCATGACGCCTTTGCCGCGCGCTTCTTTGCTGCCGGCAAGAATTACGGAGTTGTACAGGTTCATTGCGCCGTCAGCGCTCATCGCCGTAGGCGGGCGCATTGCGCCGACAATGACAACCGGTTTGTTGCTTTTTACAACAAGATTTAAGAAATAGGCCGTTTCTTCGATCGTGTCGGTGCCGTGTGTTACGACAATTCCGTCTACATCATCGGAAGCGAGCAGTTCATTGACGCGTTTGGCCAGTTTCAGCCAAACTTGGTTCGTCATGTTTTCACTGGCGATTTGCGAAATCTGTTCGCCGCTGACATTGGCAACTTGCTTCAATTCAGGAACGCCGTTGATCAATGCATCAACCGGGAACACTGCTGCGGTGTAGCCGACCGTAGTCGTGCTGCTGGCGCCGGAACCTGCAATCGTTCCGCCGGTGGCCAGAATTTTCACGTTGGGCAGTTTGGCCGGGGTTTCAGCTGCAAAACCGACTTGCATGCTGAACATGAGGAGACAGACGAGAGAGAGAAGTGTGACGTACCGTTTCTTCATAAAACCAACTCCTTTAATTAGAATATTGAGTAGTTTCAAACTACTCAAACAATATATTATCATACTTTAGTGTGAAATAAAAAACGAATAAGACGCAAAAAATCGCCTTAGATTGATAATTAACGCACATAGATATGCATAATGAATACAAAACTATCGACAGCTAATTTTTATAGAAACGATGTCCGCTGTTAAAAGACAGCCATTGCAAAAGCCAAGTACGATCAAAGGAGAAATATAAGAAAATTTGTTACACGTATACATGGATTTATGAAAAAAACTGCTGGACAATTGATTATGATAAAGTTATAATACGTAACATAGTAATAATATTTAGAGTCAATGGCGACTCCCGTGTATCACCAACTTGGTTGAGACAACGGGAGTTCTCTGTTTTTCCAGCGGTAATTCATTTTCATCATAAAATTAAACTGGAGGGGTATGTAATGAGTGAGTTGTTGTATCTGGTTCCGGCGGGTAAATATCAAAAGCAAGAATTGGTGGAGTTGTTAAAAAATCATTCCGAAATCAAATTCGTTTCGCTGGTCGGCATCGACTTGGCAGGCAATGATACGGATGAAAAAATCCCGATGTCGTTGTTCCTAGACGACATGGATTCCTTTGTCAATGGCGGCGCAGTTCAAACCGACGGGTCGTCGGTTGTGCTGACCGGCATTGCAACGCTGAACAATGCCAAAGTGGACATGCTGGCCGATATGGATGTGAACTGGTTCGTCGATTACAATCATGAACATTTCGATGAAGAAACCGGCAAACCGGTCGGCACGCTGCGCATTCCATGCTTCTTGGTTCATAACGGCGTGCGCGTTGACTCGCGTGCTGTGTTGGCGGACAGCTTGGCGTATGCAAAGGACGAGCTGATGGCCTTGTTCAAAAGCAATCCCAAAGTTGCCGGTCTCAGTCATATTGATGCCAGCGAAATCGAAGACATCATCTTCACGTCGGCAACAGAATTGGAATTTTGGGTAAAAACTCCGGCTAACCGTGCGGAAGTAGGCGAATTGTCAGCATCACAAGTCATGCAGGAACAATATTGGCAGCGTACGCGCGGCGAAGTTCGGACGGCGATGGAACAAGCCGTCATCATGCTTGAAAAGTACGGTTTGGAGCCGGAAATGGGGCATAAGGAAGTCGGCGGCGTAAAAGCGCAAATTGATGAAGGCGGTCGACTGAGTCACGTTATGGAACAACTCGAAATCGACTGGAAATTCTCGACCGGCTTGCAAACGGCCGACAATGAATTGCAAGCCCGAATTGTCGTAAAAGAAGTTTTCCGTGCAAACGGGTTGGAGGTCAATTTTAAAGCGAAACCGATCATCGGCGTTGCCGGCAACGGCGAACACACGCACATCGGTCTGGCAGCGAAATTAAAATCCGGCAAAGTCGTTAACTTGTTTTCGCCGGAAGACATGAAAAAGGATTTCTTGAGTGCAGTTGGTTATGGCGCAATTATGGGCGTTCTGAAGCACTACGAAGTAGTCAATCCGTTCATTTCTTCGACCAATGATTCGTTGAATCGTCTAAAGCCAGGTTTTGAAGCGCCTGTTTGCATCGTTACGTCGCTTGGACACACTCCGGAAGTCCCCTCGCGTAACCGTACAATTTTGGCCGGTCTGGTTCGAGACATCAACAATCCGCGCGCAACGCGTTTTGAAATGCGCTCACCGAATCCGTTCACCAATACATACATTGCATTGGCGGCGATTTATCTGACCGTATTGGATGGCGTAAAAGCAGCTGTCGAATCGGGCAAGGACACGAACGGGTTGCTTGCTGAGTTGTCGAAGGAAGCTGGCGAGACCGGATTCTATCTAGACAAAAATCGTGCGTATCGTAGTGAGCATGACGTGTTTGATGATTACAGTGATGAGGAACGGGCGCGTTTGTTTGGTAAACCACCTGCTACTGTTTGGGAAAACATGCAAGGAATTTCTCAATATCCGGAAAAAGTAGCTGCGATTACGGCAAGCAAGGCATTCAGCAGTGCTATTATTGACGCTTTTGTTGCAGGCGCACTGGTTCGCTGGAAAACAGAAATTCTGACTCGCATTATCCCGGATAATCTTGAAGTGGTAAGAAGCTGCAAAGCTTGCAGCTTAGCCGATGCTGGCAATGAAGTGGATGCAACCAACTGGAAGGCTGTTCAATCTTTGCGTAGTGAACTTGCTAAAGACAGTGGTGCGCAAAAATCGATTTTTACGCAGATTAAAGATGCGATTACTAGCTGCGACTATGAGAAAGCCTCGGAATTGCAAATCCTTATGACAGAAAAAATGGGTCAGCTGATCATTGCTTACCAAGAATACAAACGTAACTTGATTTAAAAAAACAGAAGAAGCCTGCAAAGCAACGAAGTGCTTTGCAGGCTTCTTCTGTTTTTTCTATTTAAGAGCAGCTTTAACCGCTTGCAGAGCCGATTCGTAATTCGGTTGATCGCCAACATTCGGCACATATTCAACATGACGGACGATGCCGGCGGCGTCGATGACGACAATGCCACGGGTAAGCAATCGGAATTCATCAATTACAAAACCATAATTTAGGCCGAAGTTAAGATCCTTATGATCGGAAACCGTGTGCACATTTTCAATGCCTTGTGTGGCGCAATATTTTTTCAAAGCAAAAGGAAGATCAACGCTGATAGAAATGATTTTCACGTTTGGCAATTTTGCGGCTTCTTCATTGAACCAACGTGTTTGCATATCGCACACAGAGGTGTCGATAGATGGAACGACACTGATGATACGGATATGGCCGGCTGTGCTTTCTAAAGTAAACGGAGTCAAATCCGTATTCAAAGCAGTAAAATTTGGTGCAGAAGTACCGATTTTAACTTCAGTGCCGACCAGGGTAACGGGATGGCCGCCGAACTTTACGATTCCATTACGCTTATTCATAACTAAACACTACCTCCTAGGTATATTTTATATAAATTATCGTAGCATAATAAATAAAAAAAGTAAATGATAATTATTATTTATTAATTCCCAAAGGAATTTGACGATTCACGTCGAAAGATGATAAGTAATATCATATGGAAGGGCAGGCGATATTATGAGAGAAAAACTGTTCAGCGATGTAGAAGGATTACGGATAGCGATGGAAATTGAGGCGCGCGGCATGGCTTTTTATCAAAAAGCGTATGAGCATGCACAAAAGCCAGAACATAAGGATTTGTTCTTGTTTTTAAAACACGAGGAAGTTGCTCACTATGAGGCGTTTAAGTCTATGTATGAACAAATAAAAGCGCAAGATGGTTCGCAGGATACGGAGTATTTGTTTGATCAGGAATCTTCACGTTACTTGACGGTCTTGGCTGAAGGACATGTTTTTCCTGCAAGTGATACGGCTGCGACTGCCGTTGCTAAAATGGATTCTTTAGAAGAGGTACTCAAATTAGCGTTGCAGGCGGAAAAAGATTCTATTTTGTTTTATGACGAGCTTGCACGTCAGTCTAAGTTTGAAAAGGCCAAGAAAATTTTCAGTAAGCTCAAAGAAGAAGAACAAACGCATGTAGTTAAACTGCGTGAAATTATTAAAGGTTGGGCATAACGAAAAACCGTCTCAAAAGAGTTATATCGATTGAGGCGGTTTTTCCTATTCGCTTTTTTACTAAGCGAAGTAGATAAACGAAATAATAGTTTTGTTTTTAGTTGTTGCAGGATCTTTCAGAGGAAATGGTAAATTAAACTAGGCATAGAGGTCTGAAAGAAAAGGAGGAACGATCAGATGGCAAAAGCAATTGGAAAAAGAGCGATACAGAGAAGTGAAGTGGATAAAGTCAATCGTACGGCGATGATGATTGGCGGCTGTGTTGCAGGAGCCATTTTGGTGGTCGTTATACTATCTTTCCTCACGATATGAAGCGATAACTAATAGATAACAATTATTGACGAAGCAAAAACAATTTGATACAATTATTTTTGTTATAGTTTTAGAGGATGAGAGATGGAGGTTTGGTTATGGAAATTAAAAAGGATTTATTAGAAAAAGGGGCTATACTGCAGCGGGACAAAAAAACATTTGCGATTGCGCCGCATATCCCGGGCGGTATCATCTTAGATTCCAATGTGTTAAGAAAAATTGCTGATGTTGCTGATAAGTATAATGCGAAAGCGTTAAAAGTCACTAGTGCGCAAAGAATTGCCATTGTGGGGATCGAAGAAGCGCAAATTGATGCAGCGTGGGCAGAACTAGATATGGATAAGGGAAGTGCGATTGGTTTATGTGTACGAAGCGTTAAGATTTGTCCGGCAACTCATTTTTGCAAACGGGCACAACAAGATGCCGTAACATTGGGTCTAGCTCTTGACGAACGGTATCATGGCATGGCACTGCCGTCAAAATTTAAAATTGGCGTATCCGGCTGCATGAATTCCTGCAGTGAAAATGCGATCAAAGATCTTGGGCTGATGGGAACACCAAAGGGTTATAGCATTTTTATCGGCGGCAATGCCGGCGTGAAACCACGACTTGCGGATCGTCTCATGGATGCTGTGCCTCAGGAAGAAGTTATAGCAGTTGTAGATAAGATTGTTGATTATTACAAGAAAAACGCTAAGACAAATGAACGAATGGGAATGATGATTGAGCGGCTCGGATTTGAATCTGTGAAAGCGGCAATCCTCGGTTGAGTTAAAAGGCAAAACAGCAGAGCTTGTTTTGCCTTTTTGCAAACTGATAAGAAAGGGTGACGGAGATGGCTGGAGAATGGCTTTGGATTGAACGTGAATTGAAAAAGTTAGCTGAATTTAGTGTAGGCAACAAAGGAATCAGCCGGCTTGCTTTTTCGCCCGAAGAGAAAGCGGCTCGTCTTCATATTGAATCACTCATGCAAGAAATTGGCATGCAGACGCGTGTGGATGCAGCAGGAAATTTGATTGGCAGATTGGAAGGGCGCGATAGTGGTGCTGCGGTAGTTGCGACCGGTTCGCACTTGGACACGGTTCCAGAGGGGGGCAGACTGGATGGGGTGCTAGGGGTGCTGTGTTCGCTTGCCGCAGTTAAGGCTGCTGCTAAGCAAGGTGAGCTGCGTCATCCGGTAGAATTGATCGTGTTTTCCGGTGAAGAGCCTAGTCGTTTTGGCCTCGAGGCCATTGGCTGTAAAGCGATGGTTGGACTTGCGGATCCTGGAAATTGGCAAAAATTGAAAGATGAGACAGGTACAAATCTGAAAAATGCTTTTGAAGAATTTGAATTAGCGTGGGTGGATATTCCGAACGCAACACGAAGTAAAGGTGAAATTAAAGCGTTTTTAGAAGTGAATATAGAACAGGGCGGTATTCTTGAAAAGGTTGGCATGTCATTAGGGATGGTTGAAGAAGGCGTAGCGCCGATTCGATTTAAAATTGTGGTAGAGGGTTTGGCAGCTCATACTGGCGTTACGCCGGTAGAGGAACGTCAAGATGCGTTGGTGACGTCGGCAAAGATGATTCTCGCCGTGCAGGAAATTGCACAAGAACACTCGGGAGAAGGAATTATTGCAACAATCGGGCAGCTGAAGGTTTCTCCTGGTGCAATCAATGTGGTTCCAGGACAGGTTGAAATGTGGGCGGAAATATGCGGGCGAAATGGCGAAAGTGTTATTGAATGTTTGCAGGAGGTCAAAGATGCAATTAGTACGATCGCCGAGGAAGAAGAGACGACTGTGTGCATTGAAATGTTGTCGGCAGATCGAGCGGTGCGATTATCCGAAACAATTATTGAATTGATAGAGGATTTATGCCAGGTCAAAGGAATTAGATGCAAACGACTTGAAAATGCTTCCGGGAAAAATGCGATGCATATGGCGCGGATTTGTAGTGCGGGCTTATTGGTCTTGCCCGTTAGAGGAACCATTAATGAACAACTGGTGGAGTCTTCAGAAATTGAAAATGCTGTTGAAGTGATGACGGAAGCGTTGATGAGGCTGGCGCAATAATTGTTTAAGAGAAAGTCGTCGGGTTGATTTTTGACTTGTGAAAAAATATATAGTAAAATATTGAATACGCCGAATCCTATGATAAGGTACGGGGGAACCAATAATTGGGGTGAATTCGCATCGCGAAAGGGCAAATTTCTACTACTTCTCTTTAGCCCGAACCCGTCAGCTAACTCCGGAGGCGATAAAGAAAGAGAGGTGTGTTTCTGTTGAAAAAAAACGCCTATCTCAGTATGCTTGCTGCATGTTTGGTGCTAACGGTTTCGACTTCCGCTGATGCGGCTTCTTCCACATCACAAGTAAAAGCGGCAGCTGTTGGGAAAACATCAACGGTGCAAGCGCAACCGACAGTTGTGGATGACGGTACTGTTCGTTTGGGGATGCGGGGAGAAGAAGTTAAAATTGTTCAGCGCCTTTTAGCGGAAATGGGATTTTACGTTGGAGATATTGATGGTATTTTTGGCAATGGCACGCTGCAAGCGGTGCGAGATTTTCAAACGGTCCATAACCTGATTGCGGATGGCGTTGTTGGCAAAGAAACATTGGCAACAATGAAACGGAGCGAGGCCTCGGGTATTTCAACGAGCCGGTTCAGCCGCTCGTTGACTATGAGTGCTTCAGCGTATTCGCGCTTTGATGCGGGAAATTCGGATTATACTTGCCGCGGTAACTTGCTGCGCAAAGGTTTAGTAGCGGTTGATCCTAATGTTATTCCGCTTGGGACGAGATTGTATATTCCTGGTTATGGCTATGCTATTGCGGACGATACTGGTGGAGCGATTCGAGGCAATAAAATTGATCTGGCTTTTGATAGTCATGAAGAAGCGATTCAATTTGGGCGACAACGAATTACCGTGAATATTTTGGATTAAGAAGATAAAAATAAAAAATGCGCAATGGAATTTCAATTCCATTGCGCATTTTTTATCAGAAACAGGATTTGCAAAAGAAAAGCGCTACGTAGCCAAGAGAGCTGCGTAGCGCTTGTTTTATAAAATGGTGGGGTTAGGCGGACTCGAACCGCAGACCTCTTCGATGTCAACGAAGCGCTCTAACCAACTGAGCTATAACCCCTTGAACGAGATTAATTATATTACGGTAAACAAAAAAAGTCAATGCCTTTTTTGAAAGTTTTATTGAAAGACCTTCCGTTTATCGAGTTATGCTTGTTCCAGCAAATGAAAAAAATAAAAACGCAACATGACTGTCGTAGCATGCGGCGTCTATCTTGAAGATGGTGGGGTTAGGCGGACTCGAACCGCAGACCTCTTCGATGTCAACGAAGCGCTCTAACCAACTGAGCTATAACCCCTTAGCAAGATTAATTATATTACGGTAAACTTAAAAGTCAATCTTTTTCTTAGGGAAAGAACGAGTCTGCAAGAATAAAAAGAGGTAAAATTCTGATTTTAAGCGAAAGTAATTGGTAGTATCATCTATGAATCATATAGTTTGCAGTGCATTTGCGCCAAGTGCGTGAGGAAGGAAGTGCTATGATGACAACGATATTATTGGTGCGTCATTGTGAAGCGGATCATCATGTCAATGGATTGACTGGCGGTTGGACAGATACCCATCTCACAGAACGCGGCAAGAGGCAGGCGGAAGCTGTTGCTTCAAGAATTGCTGCGCTGTGGAGTGGTGAGCCTTTTTCACTCTACACAAGTGATTTGCATAGAGCGAAAGAGACTGCGGATGCCATCGCCAATCGATGCAAAGTGAAAGCGATTTCAACGATTGCGCTGCGAGAAATGAATAATGGCAAAGCGGCCGGTTTGACAGAAAAAGAGGCGCATCGGATTGCGAATCAGACTACCGATCATGATCTGCTTGATTGGCGACATTATCCGGGGAGTGAAACCTGGCGCGAGTTTAACCGCCGGGTTGAAGAATTTCTTGACGAAATTGAAAATTGTCAAAATAATCGTATGGTAATTGTTGCACATCGTGGAACGTTAATCAATGTCGTGATCTGGTGGCTCGCATATCGGCTTGACGAGCATAAAAAGCTACCTGTTTCGTTGACGGCGGCGCCAGGCTCAATGTCGCTCTTAAGCTGCAATAAATGGGGCGAAAAGACGATTGAATATATGAATGATTTCAGCCATATTAGAGGTCTTTAGTTGAAGAAGGTCTGTCAGATCTGTTTGGTTATTGTACCGAGTAGACGGAGTATGCGTCCGAATTTGTAAGCGGAAAAGATCAAAAGACAAATGGGAGGTGCGGTTATGAAAAAGGCGGCAGCCATTCTTGTCTGCTGGCTTGGAATATGTGGGGCGGGATTTGCGGAGTCAATTGCCAATCTGGATATGACCAATGTAGAAAAGGATCTTGGCAATGGTTCGCGCGTCTTCTGGTTATACGGCAACACATTGCCAGGACCGACCATTGTTTGCAAAGTAGGTGAAAGCATAACGATCCGTGGTGTGAATGGTCTTACAGGGCATAGTAATATTCATTGGCATGGCCTGTCTATTCCCAACAATCAGGACGGCATGATGAAAAATATCATCGCAGGGGAACGTTTTTCTTTCGAATTCACCCCAGAAGAAGCGGGTACCTACTGGTACCATAGCTTTAAAAATCCGATGGCGCAGCAAATGGAAATGGGACTCTACGGAGCTTTTATTGTAAAACGAGCGGAAGATGATAATTACCAAGGCGACCATACTTTTATTATTGGCAAGCATTATGGCGTTATGCCGAGCAGCAGCCATAACCCAAATGGCATTGGGTTGCTGATTAATGGACAAGCGGCGAATGGCGTCACGCCTTTGATGGTAAAGACGGGAGATGTGCAAAAGGTTCGCTTTATTAATGCAATGACGGAGGGCGCACTTTCAATAAAAATGACGGGGCATTTGTTTCGCGTCACGCACATGGATGGATATGGCGTGTTTAAACCGTATGAAACAGGCGGATTTGAATTGTGGCCAGGTGAACGAATTGACGCTGAAATCAAAATGGAGGGAAAAGCCGGCGAACGTTATGAGTTGCAGTTGAATGATCGGACGATTATTCCTATTCTTTATGAAAAAGGCGGCAATAGCTCTGCGGCTTATGTCTATGTTCCAGAATCAATGCCGGATTGGTTGAAGAATCTTAGTGAGAAAAATGATTATACGTTAACGTTTGCCGAAGGTCTAGGGGAAGGAATGCGTCAATGGAACGTCAATGGAAAATCATTTCCTGATACCGACCTGAATAAAATCAATGTAGGCCAAGTGGTGCGCCTGCGCCTTTGGAATACGGATGCGACGGCTACACATGTGATCCACATACAGGGAACACATTTTTTAATCGTGGGCGAAAATGGCCGTACAAAAGAACCAGTCAGTTGGAAGGATACGGTTGCGATTCCGTCTGCGACCTACATAGATGTGGCTTTTGTCATGAAGGCGAAAGGCGATTGGATGGTGTACTGCCAGGAGGCCAAACATGCTGACGGTGGGATGATTACCGTACTGCGGGCTAATTAGTAAGGAGGCGTAGTATGCGGCGGATAGTTGCTGGGCCGTTACTGGTGACAGTGAATTGTATATTGACGATTGTGGCCGTCGCAGTTGACATCAAGTTTGAGCAACGTTTGAACGTGCTCTTGCTATTGGCGCTTCCGATAGCTTGCGTCAGTTGGTATGGATCGCAGAAACAAGCGGAATATGCCCTCTTATTCGTTGTTGGTTGGAGCGTTTATTGGGGGATCGGCGGCGACTGGATCGCATGGGTAAATCGCGTACTTGAAACCATTTCCATTGCGGCGATTTGGTATTGCGTTCGAGAGCTGCGTCTCTCGCTTGAACGAGGGAAGATATCGCGCCAGACCGATGAGATCACAGAGGTCCTGACACGGCGCTACTTTTTGCAGAAACTGTCGGAAGAAATGGAGCGGAGCAGGCGATATCAACGCTCGTTGACGGTGGTCAATTTTGATATCAGTAATTTTCATGAAGTGAATGAAGCGGGTGGTCAGGCGGAAGGTGACAAGGTGCTGAGAATGGTTGCTACGACGGTACGTGATCACTTAAGATTTGGTGATTGCATTGGAAGAATCGGCGCGGATGAGTTTGCTATATTGCTGCCGGAAACGGATAATGAGGCAAGCGAATATGTTATTCAAAAAATGAAACAGTTATTGGCAAAAGAGGCTCGAAAAAATTATTGGCCCATTGGTTTTTCGTTTGGTGCAATTACTTTCGGCGTAGCGCCGTCGTCAATCGAAGAAGTGCTTGATGCGCTTGATGAAGTAATGGCGTATGCAAAAAAAGATGGGAAGAATCATGTCCGTCATGATAAAATGTAATAATGGTTTATTATTTGACGAACAAGGAGATCATACTATGGATGAAAAACAAAAACTGATTCAATTAATAGAAGGACTCCCGGAAGCAAAACTTGCTGGTGCGCTACGCGCAATTCGAAAAATAGCAGGAGCGCAGCAAGACTGCGTAGAGACAGAAACGGAGAACGTTCTGCCGTTGCAGGAATTACTAACCGGGATGGTATATTCTCTTTCCAACACCCTATACGATCTGTCGATCGATGCGGAACGTAAAGGGGAAAAAGTCATGGCAAAACGACTTGAAGCCTATCGGAAAAAGGTTGCTGAAACTTGGGATCGCTATAAGGCTGTAAAACCAAATGAGAAGTAAAAACGAAAGGCTGTCGCAAACAATTGAGTTTGCAACAGCCTTTCGTTTCAAAACGGAGAAAAACCCATCTGAGACCAAAAAAAATGTTGGAGTGATTCGTATTGTGCCTGGATGATAGTTTGATGCTCAGATTCCCATTCTGCCAGTAATTGAAGTGTCTTTTTTCCCTCGGGGTCCTGAATTGTGGTGATTGCTTTCTTATAGAAATTGTGCAAATCTCCTTCGATGACCAACGCCATGCGTAAAGCTGCCAAATCGCTGCTGCGCTCGCTGAGCGGTAAGGTTGGCTCTGCTCCCTCGCCAGACTCATGGCGGTAAAAGATTTCATAAGAAGTTACGTTCTGAGTAAATTGTTCATTGGAAATGGCTGGTTTTTTCCAGGCGCCTTGTTCTTTGAGGCTCTGGATTTGTTCCGAGATATAGTTTTGGTGCATCGTTTCCCAGTCGGCAAGTTCAGTAAACATGGCTTTGGCATCGGCGTGGCTGACTTTTTTTGCCGCATCGCGAAAAAAAGTTTCGCCGGATTTTTCCATGGACAGAGCAAATTCAAGAATTGCTAACGCTTGCTGCATGGCAGATACCTCCTAAAAATGTCTTTTCCTTTACTTTGATTTTTCACCATGAGAAGTAAAAGTCCTGCTGAGGAATCTGTCTTTATTTATTATGCAGGAAAAATTATTAGAAAAAAAGAAGAGGTTCGTAAGCGTGTAACTGATTCGGGGGGGATTACAATAAATCCCGAGGAGGCGAGTGTGGTGAAAATATTAATCGCTGGTGGCAGCGGATTTCTAGGCAAGGCTTTGGCTGCGCAGTTAACGGAGCAAAATCATGAAGTGGTCATACTGTCTCGCCGTTGCGGCAGCCTACGGGAAAGTTGTGTAAATTGGGGAAGTTTGGATGAGTTGTTTCTTTCGAACCTGGATGGTGTGATCAATTTGGCAGGGGAAAATATTGCCTCAGGTCGGTGGACGATGAGAAAAAAAGCAGCAATTGCAGCTAGTCGTGTCGAGACGACACAGACAATTGTGCGTTTGATGCGGCGGGCATACGATGAGTATGGTCGACAACCGAAGTGGCTAATCAATGCATCTGCAATCGGCTATTATGGTACGGACTTAGAGAAGACGTTTGACGAAAGTGATTCATATAGCCGTGATTTTTTAGCGGAGGTTTGCCGAAAATGGGAAGGAATTGCTCTGCAAGCGGAAGAAATTGGCGTGCGTGTCGTTGTTTTGCGTTTCGGTCATATTTTGGCTTCGGATGGTGGTTTTTTGGCTCGAATGGAACAGCCTTTTCGCTATCATGTCGGCGGTTATATCGGTTCAGGACGTCAATGGGTTTCGTGGATTCACCGTAATGATTTAGTGGCGATGGTGTTAACGGCCCTGGAAGATGATTCTTGGTATGGCGTATACAATGCATGTGCGCCAGAACCGGTGCGCATGGCTGAAATGAGCGAATTGATTGGGCTGGCCTTAGGTCGAAAAAGCTGGACGCGTTTGCCTGAGTGGATTCTGCGTCTGCTTTTTGGAGAACTAGCTGAAGATGTGTTACTGAAAGGGCAACGTGTTTTACCGGTTCGGGCACAGAAGAATGGGTTTATCTTTCGTTTTCCGAAACTGAGTGATGCGTTGGCCTTCATTCATAAGAGTAAGTAAAGAAGGTGAAATTATTGGCAGTATCACTCCCGTTAGCTAAAATTCTGAGCGGACAGGGAAAATTTACGGAGAAATTATTTTGCTGGATAAAATAGAATGATATAATTCAGATGAAGGTTTTGCACAACATGTTTTTGCCGTTGAGAGTTATCATTGAGAGACAACGCTTTCGGAACTGTTATTATGAAGGGACGAGAATTTGATGTATCAATTTCCGCTGGAAGAAAGTGAACGAATATTGCGCAAAAGTTTGGCGAGTATGACTACGGAAGGGGATTCTTTCAATGGCGCAATATATTTGACAAATGAACGGATTGTATTTGTTGGCTATCTGCTCGAGATTACGAATAAATATCTGGAGGAAGTGCCTCTTGAACATATTGAAGCAATCGCTCCAGCTACCTCTTTGTGGCTAATTCCAAATGCGATTGTGCTGAAAACGATACGCGGTCGGAGTCTGAAATTTGTCGTTGGCGGCCGAGATGCGTGGTTAAATGAAATTAAGCTGCAGCAGCGAAATATCGGCGTAAGATGATTGACTTTGTTGACAATCGTGATATATTATTAGAAAGAAGTAGATAATACTAGGTGATGATGAGGAATTGGCGGAAGAAAGATCACGCAGCAGAGAGAAATGCCAGGGCTGAAAGCATTTTGCGCATCGATCGCTTCTTGTTACCCCCTTGGAGCTGCGATCCGAAGGAGATGTCAGGCATCTTTGCGTAGGAGTTGCCGGTTTTGCCGACCGTTATCCTGTGCCGACTGAGGGGAGCTGAAATATCGGCTCAACTAGGGTGGAACCGCGGAATACACTTCCGTCCCTTTCGAGGGATGGGAGTGTTTTTAATTTTTATTAACTGAAAGGGGCGAGTTGATTATGGCGGGCAGTGTGAAAGTAACGTTGAAAGATGGTAGTGTGCGTGAGGTTTTATCCGGCACAACATTAGCGGAATTGGCATCAAGCATCAGCCGTAGCTTGGGAAAAGCTGTTTTGGCTGCGGGGATAAATGGTGAAATTAAGGATTTGAGCGATACGTTGACGGAGGATGTTTCGGTAGCTTTCTACACGTTTGAAGATGAAGAAGGGCGGCATGCATTTCGGCACACATCGTCGCACGTTCTTGCTCAAGCGGTAAAGCGTCTTTTCCCAGAGGCGAAATTTGCCATCGGGCCTGCGATTGCCAATGGTTACTATTATGACATTGATGTTCCGGAACCGTTTAAGCCGGAAGATTTAGCAAAAATCCAAAAAGAGATGGAGAAAATTGTTAAAGAAGATCTACCGCTTGTACGCAGTCAAGTCAGTCGTCAAGAGGCGCTAGACCTGTTTGCTGCGCAGGGGGAAATCTATAAAGTTGAGATCATTCAAGATTTGCCGGAAGATGCGGTGATTACGCTGTACCGTCAAGGGGAATTTCTGGATCTGTGTGCGGGGCCTCATTTGCCGTCGACCGGGAAAATCAAAGCGATTCAATTGCAGAGTTTAGCAGGGGCGTATTGGCGCGGTGATGAAAAACGAAAAATGTTGCAACGCGTTTATGGGACTTCGTTTGAAAAGAAAACAGAACTCGATGCTTATTTGCTGATGCTGGAAGAGGCGGCTAAGCGCGACCATCGGAAGCTGGGGCGTGAATTGGATCTTTTTAGTATCCAGGAAGAGGGGCCGGGATTCCCGTTCTTTCATCCGAAAGGTATGGTGGTTCGCAATGAGCTGGAAGCGTTCTGGCGTACGATTCATTTCAAATATGACTACCAGGAGATTAAGACGCCGATTATTTTGCATCAAAAATTGTGGCAGCAATCGGGACATTGGGATCATTATCGGGAAAACATGTATTTCACGTCGATTGATGACGAAGGGTATGCGGTAAAACCGATGAATTGTCCTGGCGGCATTCTTGTATATCGTAGCCAGCACCATAGCTATCGCGATTTTCCGCTCAGAACGGCGGAACTTGGACTCGTGCATCGGCATGAGATTTCCGGTGCGTTGCATGGTCTGATGCGAGTACGCAGCTTTACGCAGGATGATGCGCATATTTTCCTGCTGCCGTCGCAGATCAAGGCGGAAATCCAACGAACAATCGGCCTATTTAAGGAAGTATATAGCGTATTCGGCCTCTCCTATCATGCGGAACTGAGCACGAAGCCGGAAAAAGCGATGGGCGCGCAGGAAATTTGGGATTTAACGACCAATGCGTTGAAAGAAGCGATGGATGAGATTGAAATGCCGTACCGTATCAATGAGGGAGACGGCGCGTTCTATGGTCCGAAGATCGACTTTCATCTGAAGGATTCAATCGGTCGTACTTGGCAGTGCGGCACGATTCAACTCGACATGCAGATGCCGGAAAAATTCGACCTCACTTATGTCGGCGAAGACGGTCTTAAACATCGACCGGTTATGATCCATCGCGTCGTGTACGGAAGCATCGAGCGCTTCATCGGCATCCTGATCGAGCATTATGCGGGAGCTTTCCCGGTCTGGTTGGCTCCGGTTCAGGTCAAGATTTTGCCAATCACTGCGCGTCAGGCCGAGTATGCCGAAAAGCTAGCGGCCAGCATGAAGGAGCAATTCGTTCGTGTGGAAGTGGACAGTCGCAATGAAAAAATCGGCTATAAAATCAGGGAAGCGCAAATGGCTAAGATTCCGTATGTGCTTGTCGTTGGCGATAAGGAAATGGAATCGGGTCAGGTGGCGGTACGCAAACGTGGTGAAGGCGACTTGGGCGCGACGACGGTTGAATCGTTTATGCGTCAATTAAAGACTGATGTTGCGGAAAAAAAGATTTGAAAATCGCTTGACTTGTCAAATGGGAGCTAGTATAATTACTTATGCAAAGTAGAAGCCATCCGCTTCTCACCGCATGGCAGATTTGTCGATGTGGTCATTCAAAGAGTTGATATTCTTTGGTGCGGGTGGACTTTCCATCCGCACTTTTATTTTGTCGTAAAAGATATTGGAGGTGAAGGGCAATTAGCAAAGACAGCTTGAAGCTTAACGAGGAAATCCGCGCTAAAGAAGTTCGGGTTAACAGCAGTACCAACGAACAATTGGGCGTCATGCCGCTGAAGGAAGCTCTACGGTTAGCGATGGAGCAGAACATGGACTTGGTAGAAGTTGCACCTACTGCAAAACCGCCGGTCTGCCGTATTATGGATTATGGAAAATTCAAGTATGAGCAACAAAAGAGGGACAAAGAGGTCAAGAAAAAACAACGCACTGTCGTTGTTAAAGAAGTAAAGGTTCGTCCCAATATTGAAGATCATGACTATGAAGTTAAGTTTAAGAATGCGGTTCGCTTTCTTGAAGATGGCGATAAGGTCAAACTGACTGTCATGTTCCGGGGGCGTGAAGTTTCTCATCCTGAGTTAGGCAAGAAGGTGCTCGACCGTATGGCGGCTCAACTGAAGGGCATGGATATGGTTATTGTTGAACGTGAGGCCAAGCTAGAGGGTAAGAACATGATTATGATATTGTCACCTAAGGTGCATAATTAGAAAGGGGATCATCTAATGCCTAAAATGAAGACACGCAGAGCAGCTGCTAAACGTTTCAAAGTTACCGGTAGCGGTGAATTCAAACGTTCTAAAGCCTTTAAGAAGCACATTCTGGAGAAAAAATCTCCTGCCCGTAAGCGCAACCTGCGCAAAGCTGGATTGGTTAGCAAGTCTGACCATGAAAGAGTAACCAAAATGCTTCCTTATGCATAAATAAGGTCGTCATTTAGATTCGAAAATATATTTAAGATAGTTTGAGGAGGTAGTTCACCGTGCCAAGAGTGAAAAAAGGCGTTACTGCACATAGACGCCACAAGAAGATTTTGAAACTTGCTAAGGGCTATCGTGGTTCTAAGAGCAAGCTGTTTAAAAAAGCCAACGAAACTGTAATGAAGGCGCTGTATTATGCACGCCGCGATCGTCGCGCTAAAAAAGGCGAATTCCGCAAACTGTGGATCGCTCGTATTAACGCAGCGGCTCGTATGAACGGCATTTCCTATAGCCAACTGATGAACGGTCTGAAAAAAGCCGGCATCGAAGTCAACCGCAAAATGCTGGCTGATCTGGCTGTTACCGATATGAACGTATTTGGTCAACTGGTTGCTGCTGCTAAGGAACAACTGAAATAATTAAAGATAAAAAATAGAGTTAGCGCAAATTAACTTGCGCTAACTCTATTTTTTATTCCTTGAATTGGCAGGTTTTTCAGAATGTTTAGCGAAGTTTGAGGGTAGAGTTCCAAATAAGACAAAGGAGGTTATGTGTCATGTCTTTAGTAACAATGAAAGAGTTGCTTCAAGACGCGCAAAAGCGGAGATATGCCGTGGGTGGTTTCAATGTTTTTAACTTAGAGACCCTTGGTGCCGTGGTGGAAGTGGCAGAAGAACTTAAAACCCCTTTGGTGCTGGGAATTACGGAACGTTTTTTCAAATTTGTCGATGTTGAAACATTAAGTGCGGCAATGGTGAAAGCTGCGCAAAAATCAAATGTTCCGATCGCGCTTCATTTGGACCATGGCCACACATATGAAGGGATCATGAAAGCGATTCGTTGGGGCTATACTTCGGTTATGTTTGACGGATCGGCGTTACCTTTGGATGAAAATATCAAACGGACGAAAGAAGTGTCTCGCATAGCCCATTCCCTTGGAGTTTCAGTAGAAGGGGAATTGGGCTATATTGGTTGTTATCCGGAAAACTGTGAAATAGAAGCGCAGCAGTGCATCGATGCGGAGCAGGCGGCTATGTTTGCTGAACGAAGCCGGATTGATGCCTTAGCGGTTGCGGTAGGAAGCCACAATTCCGCGATGCGCCAAGATAATGGGTTGAATTTTGAACGGGTGCGCGCACTGACTGGAAAAGTTGAAATTCCGCTTGTGATGCATGGCGGAGCGCGTCTTTCACGAGAAGATTATCTTGGGTCGATTCAAGTTGGTATTTCAAAAATTAATATTCCGACGGATACTTCGATGGTAGCGGGAGATAAACTGCGTGACGAACTGGCCAGGCATCCGAAAGCAAACTATATTCATCTGATGACCGTAGTGAAAAAAGGCGTCAAAGAGTCGGTCCGCAAATACATGCTGCATTTTGACTGTATTTCAAAAGCGATCTGAGAATGATGAAAGAAAGCGAAAGGAGCTTGGTGAAAGCGCAAGCACTTTCGCTTTCTTTATTTATTATGTATAATGAAAACTTGAGGTGATCGTATTGTCAGTCGATGCTAATCGAAAAGTTATTGACCTTGCGGATTTGTCGCAATGGAAGTTGACGCCATATCAAATACTGGTTATTGGTTTTGCCGCGGTAATAATAATCGGGGCGCTGCTTTTGATGTTGCCGGTGTCTATAAAGGAAGACGCGAACTTATCATTTATTGATGCTCTCTTTACGGCAACATCAGCCGTGTGTGTAACGGGATTGGTTGTAGTTGATACCGGAACTTATTTTTCCACCTTTGGACAAATGGTTATTATTAGCCTTATTCAAATCGGCGGCCTGGGAATTATGACGATGGCAACGTTGATGGCTCTTATAATGCGGCGCAAGATACAATTGAAAGAACGTTTGCTGATTCAAGAATCGTTAAATCAGCTTACAATGTCTGGCGTTGTTAGACTCACAAAGAAGATCATTATAAACACATTGTTGATTGAGTTTATCGGCGGAACGATTTTGGCGATTCGTTGGTATAAGGACCTGGGCGCAACTGGTGTTTATTTTGGATATTGGCATGCCGTGTCCTCTTTTTGCAACGCTGGCTTTGATTTGTTTGGAGACTTTAGGAGTTTAACTCAATATGTGGATGATGTAACGGTCAATTTGGTGGTGACATCTTTGATTATTCTTGGCGGCATTGGCTTTGCGGTGATTTTTGAAGTTTGGAGCTTTAGAAAATGGAAAGAGTTTTCCTTACATACTAAGCTGGTGCTGGTGGTTACGTCTGGATTGCTTGTCGTTTCAACATTGGTTATTTTTTTGCTTGAATATGCAAATCCGGCAACACTAGGTCCCCTATCAAGTGGGGCAAAGTTATTAGGCAGCTATTTTCAGGCTGTAACAACGCGGACTGCAGGATACAATACACTTGATATTGGTGCACTACAAGACGTGACTCTGTTCTTCATGGTGATTCTGATGTTTATCGGCGCGTCACCGGCATCTACAGGCGGAGGAATTAAGACGACAACGCTGGGGATTATGATTGCTGCAATTTGGGATATGATGCGCGGACGGCGTGACGTGGAACTGTTCGAGCGAAAAATCTCATCGACTTTAGTTTATAAAGCGTTTGCTATTTATTTTATATCAGCTACGTTAGTCATAGTTGTGACAATGCTGTTAAGCATTACGGAAAAAGTTTCGTTTTTAAAACTGCTGTTTGAGGTTGTTTCGGCTTTTGGCACGGTGGGTTTGACGACGGGTATTACGCAAAGTCTATCGCCGTATGCCAAATTCTTATTAATTGTAACCATGTTTGCAGGAAGAGTCGGACCGGTGACGCTGGCATTGGCGCTTGCGATGAAGAGTTCGCGTACGAAAATTCAATATCCGGAAGGAAAAGTAAGTATCGGCTAGGGGAGAGAAACAATATGAAAAAAAAGAATAAACAGTATGCCGTCATCGGCTTAGGCCGCTTTGGAACTAGCGTTGCGACGACTTTGTATGAAATGGGATATGAAGTTTTGGCGGTTGATAATGACGAGAATAGAATTCAGGAATTTAGCGATCAAGTTACGCATGTCATTCAGGCGGATACCACTGATGAGGAATCCTTGATTGCATTGGGCATACGAAATTTTGATGTGGTTATCGTAGCCATTGGTGAGAATGTACAGGCGAATATTTTAACAGCCCTACAAGTTAAGGAAATGGGGGTTCCCTATGTCGTAGCAAAAGCGAGTAATTCACTGCACGGAAAATTACTGCAAAAGATAGGTGTTGACAGGGTTGTTTATCCTGAACGCGATATGGGAAAACGCGTGGCGCATAATTTGGTGTCCAATAGCGTTCTTGATTATATTGAATTGTCGCCGGAACTTAGCATCGTAGAAGTTTCCGCACCGAATAAATTATATGGCAAGACGCTCATGGAAACAGATTTGCGGGCTAAATATGAAATAAACGTGGTTGCGATAAAACGCGGCGATGAATTGATTGTATCGCCATTACCGACAGAGCGATTTGGTGCGGAGGATATCATTGTGGTGGTTGGCAGTCGAAACGGCATTGAAAAATTGGAGGAGATGGTGTGAATCAAGTGATAACTAGTCTGCAAAATACGACGGTAAAGCTAGTTGCTGCATTGCATGCGAAAAAACAGCGAGATAAGCTTGGTCTATTTATTGCAGAAGGGATACGCCTCGTAGAAGAGGCGGCTGCAGAATGGCCGCTGCATTGCTTTGTGTATTCTGAAAAACTGCTTCTTCAGCCGCGTGGCGTGGCTTTGATTTCGACATTGGAAGAAAAAGGCGTACGTGGTTTATTGGTCAGTGATGCTGTTTATCAAAAAATAAGCTTGACGGAGAGTTCGCAGGGCGTTTTAGCGCTTATACCAAAGCGTGTAACAAAGATGACGGATTGGAATGCTGAGCAACTTGGTTGCATCGCCGTTTTAGATGAAATCCAAGATCCGGGGAACGTAGGCGCCATCATCAGGACTGCAGCGGCGGCAAACTGCAGCGGTGTTGTTCTGACTTCTGGCTGTGCAGATCCTTTTTCTGATAAAGCGGTTCGTGCAGCGATGGGGGCATTGTTTAAGATCCCGGTAGTAGAAAATGTAGCGCGTGAAGAGCTGAGTGCCTATTGCCGTGAAAAAGGGATCCGCCTCATTGCCACCTGCTTGGAAGGCGCGACTTCTTATGAAAAGTTGAATTATATGGGCCGTAATGCAATCATTTTCGGCAATGAAGGTAGTGGAGTTCATGCCGAGTTAATTAAAGTTAGTCACGACAAGATTAAAATCCCTTTATATCATGAAGTGGAATCGCTTAATGTTGCGGCGGCCGCCGCTGTGATTTTGTATGAGGTGTTACGTCAGAAGGAAATTCAGATTGCTTGTAATCTGCAACCTGATATGCTATAATTTCCTCGATAACCTTGCCTTATCTTGCAGAGAAAGGGTGTGATCCCTGATGTTGACCCCGGAAATTTGGTGGAGAATCTTTGAAGCTACGGGATCGATTACTGCTTATATTGGCTATCGGAAACTTATTTTGCATTAGTAGTGAACTTATTGCTTGTAACTTAACAGGTGTCTGTGATGAAAGAGCGAGTATGCGGTAAGCCGTTTGTACAGGGAGAGAGTGCCGTTGATTGAGAGCCTCTTCAAATCTTTAAGCAGAAATTCCCTCTGGAGCATCTTATTGAAGGCCTATGCTGCGTAGATAAGACGTTTTCCGCGTTAAGGAATTAAGAGAGTATCGTTTTAGGGTGGTACCGTGGGAAAAACTCCCGCCCCTTGTAGGGCAGGAGTTTTTTTATTTTTATGCAAAATGCTGATGGCAACGATGGATGCAAGGTAATTTTAAAAAGGAAGTGAAGAGAGTATGGAACAAGAGCTGATCTTGTTGCAGCAAGAAGCGCAACAGGAAATTGAAAGTGCTGCGACGGTAGCGGCTTTGAATGAAACCCGCATAAAATATCTAGGGAAAAAAGGACAACTGACCACGGTAATGAAAGGGATGGGCAAACTGTCTTCGGAAGAGCGTCCAAGAATCGGCCAGGTTGTCAATGAGGTACGCAATAACCTGGAAGAATTGATGGAAAAGAAAGGTGCACAGCTTGGCAAAGCAGAGTTAGAAGCGAAACTAGCGACAGAGAAAATTGACGTTACATTGCCGGGCCGAACGATTGAGTTAGGGCACGTCCATCCGCTTACGTTGACGCTCGATTTGGTAAAGGGCATCTTTAAAAATATGGGCTTTGCGATTGCTGAAGGGCCTGAAATCGAAGAAGATTATTACAATTTTGAAGCGCTCAATTTGCCGCCGGATCATCCGGCACGAGATATGCAGGACTCCTTCTATGTAACATCCAACCTTTTGCTGCGCACGCACACCTCTCCGGTTCAAGTACGTACAATGAAAGCCGCCGAGCCCAATTCTCCGCTTCGTATCATTGCACCGGGCAAAGTGTACCGCTGTGACTATGATGCAACGCATTCACCGATGTTTCATCAGGTCGAAGGCCTTGTTGTTGATGAAAATATCAGTTTTGCTGATTTAAAAGGAACATTGGAAACGTTTATTCATGAGGTATTCGGCAAAGACGTTGGCGTCCGCTTCAGACCGAGTTATTTTCCTTTTACAGAACCTAGTGCAGAGGTAGATATTTCTTGCGTAATGTGCGGCGGTAACGGGTGTCGCGTTTGTTCGAACACCGGCTGGCTTGAAATATTGGGTTCAGGGATGGTTCATCCGAAAGTCCTTGAGATGGGCGGCTTTGACCCGGAAAAGGTAACTGGTTTTGCATTCGGTATGGGAATTGAGCGAATTGCTATGTTGAAATATGGAATTGATGATTTGCGTCTGTTTTATGAAAATGACATTCGCTTCTTACATCAATTTCGTTAGTAGAAAGGAGTTTTAAAATGCAAGCACCCATCAGTTGGTTGAAGGAATATGTTGAATTTGATCAGACTCCGGATGAATTGGCACATCAACTCACGATGGCCGGCGTTCCGGTAGCGACGATCCATTATCCGGCGCAGTCTGTCAATAATGTGATAACCGGTCGCATCATCGAAATGAAAAAGCATCCTAACGCAGACAAACTTTCAATTTGCACAGTGGATGTCGGCAGGGCAGAAACGCTAACCATTGTGACTGGAGCTGCCAATGTCCGCGTTGGTCATGTAGTGCCAGTTGCAACGGAAGGGGCGGAGCTTCCTAACGGAGTAACAATTGCTCCGACGGAATTGCGTGGCGTGCGATCCTTTGGCATGCTGTGCTCCGGAGATGAATTGTGCTTGAACAAGGAACTCGTGTCAATCGAAATACCTGATGGCATCTTATTGTTGCCGCAAGAGACTGCTATTGGCGTGGATGTTCGGACTGCAATGGGGTGGGATGATGCGATTCTTGAATTTGAACTTACTGCGAATCGGGCAGATTGCTTCAGTATTAAAGGAATCGCTCGAGAAATTGCCGCGTTGAATAGCACAAATCTGAAAGCGACAATTCTCAATGTAAGGGAAAACGAAGCTGTTTCCAGCAAATCGCAGGTTTCAATTGAAATTGAGGAAAAAAAGCTTTGCAGCCGTTTTGCGATACGTGTACTGCAAAATATAAAGGTTGGCGATTCGCCGCAATGGCTGCGTGATCGACTGCACAAAGCAGGTATGCGTTCAATCAACAATGTAGTTGACGTGACTAATTATGTAATGCTTGAATTGGGTCAACCATTACATGCCTATGATCAAAATATGATTGCCAAACATAGATTGGTCGTGCGCAAAGCACATCAAGGGGAAAAACTCACGACGCTCGATGAGGTGAAGCGTGAATTAACAAACGATATGTTGGTTATTGCCGATGAAGTGCAAGCAGTAGGGATTGCGGGCGTAATGGGTGGTTTGGCTAGCGAAGTGACTGCTTCAACCAGCACGATACTGCTTGAAGCGGCAGCGTTTGACGGAACGAGCGTTAGACGTACGGCGCGTGCGCTTGGTTTGCGTTCAGAAGCATCTTCGCGTTTTGAAAAAGGCGTTGATGTTGCAAACCTGACCCGAGCATTGGACCGGGCTGCGCAGTTGTTAGAAAAAGTGGCGGCAGCTCAAGTAATGGAAGGCATTGTGGAAGAATATCCTGAATTTACATTGCAGCGTCAATTGGAATTGATTCCTCAAAAGGCAAATCGATATCTTGGTACGGCAATGAGTGAACAAGAAATGGCGGATATTCTAAAGCGTCTAGGGTTTGAAATTGTTTCTGCCGCAACGGATAAGATTAGCGTGATTGTTCCTGCATGGCGCGGCGATGTCACGCTGGCTGTCGATTTATATGAAGAACTGGCGCGAATATACGGTTTCGATCGGATTGAAGCTAAGGCGCCGCGTGGAGAAATGGTTCGAGGCAGTGAAAGCGTACGTCAGAGTGTAATTAGCCGACTTAAACAGTGTCTTACAGCAGCTGGGATGGATGAAACGATCAGTTTCAGTTTTTCGCATCCAAGCGTGTTTGATAAACTAAATTTAGCGGAAAATGACCGGCAGCGCCAAGCCGTTCCATTGCTGAATCCGATAACGGAAGATTTTCCAATCATGCGTACGACGTTACTTGCGAATCTTTTGGAAACTGCAGTGAAGAATCTGTCGCGACGCAATGATGACTTAAAATTGTATGAAGTGGGTGCGGTGTATCTTCCGAAAAATCTGCCGATGAGTGAATTGCCGAGCGAACCTTGGCGGCTCAGCGGACTGCTTATCGGTCGACGCAATCCGGTGGCATGGTGTTTGAATGATGAAAATGTCGATTTTTATGATGCGAAAGGCATTGTAGAAAAATTGTTGCAGTCCGTTGGATTGAACTTTACTGTCGAGTCTACTGCCTGCCCGACATATCATCCAGGACGTAGTGCGGTCTTCATTGTTGGCGGCGAAGAAGTGGCTTGGGTTGGTGAACTTCATCCGCTCGTTTCTGAACGGTTTGACATTGATAAACGCGTGTATCTATTCGACATTGATTTGGATAGAGTGATCACGCTGCTGACTGAAAAAATTGTTTATCAAGCATTGCCTAAATTTCCGTCTATTCAGCGCGATTTGGCCATTGTTGTAAAACGCGATATAGAAGTGCAGGGGATTTTGACATTGATCAAAAAAGAAGGCGGTCCGTTATTGACGGAAGTACGATTGTTTGACGTCTATACCGGCGAACAAATTGACAATAGGCTGAAAAGTTTAGCAATTTCGATAATTTTCCGCGATCCGAGCAAGACTTTGTCGGAAAGTGACATTGAAGGTCACTACGAAAACATCTTAGTCCGCTTGGAAGAGAAATATGGAGCCGAGTTACGAAAATAACCTTGGTTTGTCCTTGCTTAAAGCACAAAAAACTCTTTACCAGAGTAGTTTATTATGCTATTCTGTTAACAGGGGAGGCAAGGATACATGCACGTGGTTTTTGTGCAGGCCTGTCCAAACTGGACAGGCCTGCTTTTTATCATGAGGCATTTATCCTGCAAAGAGATACTGCGACTATAAAAAGGAGAGAGGTGGGTATTTGAATGAGCTATTTACGGACTAAAAGTATCGAATCCATGTTAGAAGGTGCAGAAAAGAAAAGTCTCAAAAAATCCCTTGGAGCCCTCGATTTAGTCATGTTGGGCATCGGTTGCATTATCGGTACTGGTATTTTTGTTTTAACTGGTATTGCTGCAGCCAAATATGCCGGACCCGGTATTATGATTTCTTTTGTCATGTCTGGCCTTACCTGCGCCTTTGCCGCTTTAGCGTATGCTGAATTGGCTTCAGCGGTTCCAATTGCGGGCAGTGCATACACATACACCTACGCAACACTAGGAGAAATTGTTGCCTGGATTGTAGGCTGGAATTTGGTTCTTGAATATTCGGTTGGATCGGCAGCGGTTGCAGCCGGATGGGCCGGTTATGTAGGCGGCCTTCTAAAATCAGCAGGAGTTACATTGCCGTTGGCTTGGACAGCAGTACCGGCCGATGGCGGCATTGCGAATTTACCCGCTATTGGAATTTGTCTGTTTTTGACCTTCCTCTTGGTTCGCGGCACGAAGGAGACGGCTAGTTTAAACCGCATCTTAGTATTTATTAAATTAGCGGCTGTCTTTATCTTCCTGGCTTTGGCCGGTCCGAAGGTAAACCCTGCTAACTGGAGTCCGTTGATGCCGTTTGGTTTCTCCGGCGTTGCAGCGGGTGCCTCGATTGTATTTTTTGCTTACATCGGATTTGATGCGGTTGCAACGGCTTCGGAAGAATGTCGCAATCCGAATCGTGACCTGCCGATTGGCATTATTGGCTCACTTTTAGTCTGTACTGTACTTTATATCGCAGTTGCGGCGGTTCTTACCGGCGTTGTTCCTTACAGTGAATTAAATAATACGGAGCCGGTCGCTTACGCATTGCGTGCAATTGGTTATAACTTTGGTTCGGCCATGGTTGGTACTGGCGCAATTTGCGGTATTACTACGGTATTGTTAGTGCTTATGTACGGTCAAAGTCGTATTTTCTTTGCAATGTCGCGTGATGGCTTGATTCCCGCTGGTATTTGCAAAGTTCATCCAACTTATGGAACTCCTTATATCATCACGATTATCGCCGGTATTGCCGTTGCGCTGATCGCCGGATTCCTGCCGATAGGAATTATTGCCGAACTGACTAATATCGGTACGCTGTTTGCCTTCGTCGTCGCTGCTATTGGCGTTGCGGTATTGCGTGTGAAGCAACCGGATCTTGTTCGACCCTTCAGATGCCCGATGGTCAATGTCGTAGCACCGCTGGCGGTTCTAAGTTGCGGTTATCTGATGTATAATCTGCCGATGGATACTTGGATTCGTTTTGCAGTCTGGAGCGCCATTGGTTTTCTAGTCTACTTTGCATATGGATACAAGAATAGCACATTGAACAAAGATAATCGGGCAGCCTAATTTACTGATAAAAAGAGGAGTTCGCTCCTCTTTTTATTTTTTTAGGGCAGGAGTTGTTTGCTACGAGTCGAATTGTATCTTATAAAACAGATAGAAATCGGGTGGCGCAAATATGCAAAAAGATGCAAGTGTTGAAAAAGAGCGTAAAAAGAATAAAATAACCGTAGAAATATTTGGCGAATTATATGCACTGAAGAGTGATGGTGAAATTGATCAAGTCATGAAAGTGGCTGCGCTAGTAGATACCCAAATGAAACGCGTATCGCGACAGAACATACGGTTGTCTCCGGTCAAAGTGGCTGTATTGGCAGCACTTAACTTAGCAGAAGAATATGCTCAATTAGAAAACGACTACAAACAACTACTGAAAATGGTCAAAGAAGAAGGTCAATCATGAATGGATAAACACGCTTCTATGTTTTGCGTAGAAGCGTGTTTTTAAATTTGTGTTCTTAGAATAGCTACTATATAATGTAGAAATGAATTAATTGCATGATTGAAAAGCAAAAGAAGGAAAAGGTGATTTAAATGGCGGAATTATTAGCTCCGGCAGGCAGTTTTGATGCACTTCGCGCAGCTGTTGAAGCAGGGGCCGATGCGATATATTTGGCAGGCAAAATGTTTGGCGCTAGAGCCTACGCGGCAAATTTTGATGACGAAGAATTGGCGAAGGCGGTTCGTTATGCTCATTTGCATAACGTTCGAATATATGTGGCTGTGAATACACTGCTCGATGAACGGGAATTTTCAGCAGCGCTTAAGTATATTGATTATCTTAATGAAATCTGTGTGGATGCGCTAATCATACAGGACTTAGGACTGGCGGCGTTAGTAAAGGAACGTTTTCCCGACTTACATCTGCATGCGAGTACACAGATGACCGTGCATAATCAAGCGGGCGTTCAATTTTTAGCGCAGCAGGGATTTAAGCGCGTAGTGGTGTCAAGAGAGATGGCTTTGGCTGACATTGAAGCAATCTGTCATGCGACAGATACTGAAATTGAAGTATTCATCCATGGTGCGCTTTGTATATCCTATTCAGGGCAATGTCTGATGAGTAGTATGATTGGCGGACGAAGCGGCAACCGAGGGCGTTGTGCGCAACCGTGTCGTTTGCCGTATAAGCTGCAAGACAAGCAGGGAAATGATCTGTTGGCAAATTGTGCGGCAGGTAATTATTTACTAAGCCCTAAGGATTTGAATTCACTACGCTTACTCCCGGAGATGGAACAAGCGGGGGTCACTTCGTTTAAGATTGAAGGACGGATGAAAAAGCCGGAGTATGTGGCTGTTGTAGTGGAATCGTATCGCAAAGTAATGGCCAATCCTAAAATTGTTAAAGATGAGGCCGCCTGTCGCAAAATTGAGATGAATTTGGCGCAAATTTTCAATCGGGATTTTACGAGCGATTATTTAATGGGCATAAAACCAACTTCTGATTTTATGAGTCATCAAAGACCCAATAATCGCGGAATAAAGATTGGCCGCATTTCGGGCTACGATCATGCAGCAAAAAGAGTCAAGATTAAGCTCGACGAAGCCGTTGTCAAAGGCGATATTATTGATATTTGGGTAAGTGTTGGCGGAAGGGTCAGCTTGACGCTTGATGAATTCACCTGTGACGGGTACAGTCGTGAAGAGGCTGAAGCGCAAGAAGAAATTGAATTGGCTGTGCCTCAACCAGTGCGGATGAATGATCGCGTATTTAAGGTATTTGATCAACGTTTGATGCAGCATGCAAGAGAATATTTTGAAAAGGAAAAAAATCAGAAACGCGTTTTTATTCGTGCAAAAGTTATCATTGAAGAAGGTAAAGCGGCAATACTTGAATTGAGCGATAAAGACGGAAATATTGGGAAAGCATGTACTGATTTTATTACGGAAAAGGCGATTAAGCGTGCAATTAGTAAAGAAACCGTTGAACAACAAATAAATCGTCTTGGCAATACGATTTTTGCGCTGGATTTTATGCAAGTAGACATTCAAGAAAATGTAATGGTACCGGTCAGCGAGTTGAATGAACTTAGGCGACGCGCGGTAAAGCAGCTTGAAGAGGCGCGCCTTCTTCACTTTTCTCGTGCAGCGAAGCTGAATGAAAAAAAGTTTAGTAGCGCTGGGGGGAAAGGAATGCGTGAGAGAAAGGCGCCGCGTATTTCGATCCAGGTTTCTGATTTGGCAGATCTCACGCTCGCTGTTGATGAAGGGGCGGGGCGAATTATTTTCGGAGGCGAAAATTTTTCGCATCGTTTTTTGACGAAAGAAGAATATCGTGAGGCGGCCGCTTACTGCAAGACGCATAAATGTCAACTGATCATTGCAACCCCTAAAATTATTGCGGCAAAGAATTGGGATTCTTTTTTGCGCGAATTAGATTTGGCAAAAGAATATAAAGCGGATGGTGTTCTGGTCGGAAATCTAGGCGCGCTTGAAATTATGCGTCAGCAACGTGATATTCCTTATTATGCCGATTACTCATTGAATATCTATAATTCGCAGAGTGGCCTTTTTTTATCGCGTCAAAATTGTGCTGGCATCTGCTTGTCACCTGAGCTTACTTTTAACCAAATTAGCGAAATTACACGTAATATTCCTGCAGGGTTAGAAATGGAGTGCATTGTACATGGAAATTTGGAGTTGATGACGTCAGAGTATTGTATGAAAGGCGCGTTCGGCGGCTGCAAGAATTGCGGTGATGAAATATACTATCTGGAAGATCGCAAGGAAGAACATTTTCCGGTTGTGCGCGATCAATATTGCCGCATGCATGTCTTAAACGGCAAAACGCTTGACATGCTCGAGCACGTGGAACGCTTCAGCGAATTAGGAATTGACTGGATACGAATTGACGGGCGATATAAAGAACTGAAGCTTAAAGAAATCGTGAGAAAATATGTGACGGCGGCTGCGCAACGAAATGTGGGAAACTCTATTATTGAAAATGGAGGAAACAACACAATTACGCGTGGGCACTATTTTAGAGGTGTTTTATGACAAGGAAGGCAATGAGTGAAACCGTGCTGCGCGTTTTGGAGTATGACAAGATTCTGGAACGGTTGGCAGAAAAAAGCAGCACGCGTATGGGGCGGGAATTAGCGGAAAATCTTCACCCCAGCATTGAAATTAATGAGGTTTCGGACTGGTTGATGCAAACACAAGAAGCGCTAAGCGTGCTTATGGCAGCGCCCGGATTTGGACTCAGAGGGATATGGGATATCCGCCAAGCAGTAAAGCGGGCCGATGTCGGCGGCGTACTTGAAGCGCATGAATTGACGCAAATTCTTTCGACCGCGCAAGGGGCAAAGCGGGTACGGACTTTTTTTGTTGAAAAAAAACAAGTCGATACGCCGATTTTGACGGCACTGGCGGAAGAATTATGCAGTATGCGTCAGTTGGAAAATAAAATTGAAACATCAATAGATGATCATGGTAAGGTACGTGATGACGCCAGTATTGAGTTATTACGAATCAGACGTAACATTAAACGCCTGCAGGAAGAAATTAAAACAAAATTAGATCAGGTTTTACACAATAGCAATTTTCAGAAATACTTTCAGGACAATATCATCTCGATGCGCGGCGATCGCTATGTTATACCGATCAAGCAGGAATATCGCCACGTTTTCCCGGGCATTATACATGACCAATCTGCCAGCGGCGCGACGGTATTTATCGAGCCTATGCCTGTCGTGCAAATTAATAATGATCTCAAACAAATGTTGGCGGCAGAAAAACATGAAATTGAGCGAATTCTATTGATGCTTTCAGCCGCAGTTGCCGTTGAGGCCGATAATTTGAGCCATAACGGAAAGATATTAGCACACATCGATCTTAATTTTGCGAAAGCGCAATTGGCATTGGAAATGAAAGCACAACGGGCTGATATTAACAACGATAAACTGATTTCTATTAAACAAGGGCGTCATCCGTTGATTCCCTCTGAGAAGGTTGTACCCATTGATTTGGAGCTTGGAGGCGACGCTTCCATTATGGTTATAACCGGTCCGAATACGGGGGGCAAAACTGTTTGTCTTAAAACACTGGGCTTATTTGTTTTGATGACGCAGGCAGGCCTCTTTATTCCAGCTAATTTTGGCAGTTCAATCGGCGTGTTTCGTGCGGTGTTTGCAGATATTGGCGATGAACAAAGTATTGAACAGAGCCTGAGTACCTTTTCTGCCCATATGAAAAACATAGTCGGAATTTTAGGTGATGTTAATGAAGACGACCTAGTGTTACTTGACGAATTGGGAGCGGGAACAGATCCGGAAGAAGGGGCGGCGCTGGCGACTTCTATTTTAGAACACTTGCTTGCATTAAATTGCCGCTCTCTTGCAACGACGCATTACAGCGAGTTGAAAGCTTTCGCCTATATGACGCAAGGCGTGCAAAATGCTAGTGTCGAATTTGATATGGAAACGTTGTCGCCAACGTATCGTGTTTTGGTCGGCGTTCCGGGCAGCAGCAATGCATTTGCGATCAGTAAGCGTCTTGGTTTGCCAGGTTATATTGTTGATCGCGCCAGCATTCTGCTGGCGAAAGAACATCGTAATTTGCAAAACTTGCTTGCTGAACTGGAAAAAGAAAAAAAGGTATACCGGGAGGAAATGGAGCAGGCGGAAGAGTTGCACCGGGAAATGGCGGAGAACCATCGTTTGCTGCGGCGTGAAAAAGAACGGCTTCGCGAAAAGCAGGAAAAAATCATTCAAAAAGCCAAAGAGGAAGCCGAAGAATTAGTGCGTAGAACTAAAGTGGAAGCAGCGGATTTGATTAAACAGCTTAAAGACCAATTTAATGAAAAAGAGCGCCATAAACGCGATGCGACGATTGCAGGTGTTCGTAAAGGGTTGCGTGAATTGGATCCGTTTATTTTGGAAACCGAGACAGAAGAATTTGACGATGCCGACAACAGTCCTTTTCTTGTCAATGAAGAGATCGTAATCCCGAGTCTTGGACAAACAGGAATTGTTTTAGCGATTGAAGCAGGAGGAATTGTTGTGCAGGTTGGACAAATGCGCCTTACCATGCCACGAGCTCAATGCCGCCATAAAACGGAAAAACAGAGTGGTCCGAGTAAAAACAAATCCGATAGGCGTAAAAATAGCATGGTTGAACCTATGCAAATAAAGAGTGCAAATAGACAGCTTGATCTGAGAGGGTTATTGGTAGAGGAAGCGATTGAACGTCTGGATAAGCACATTGATGATGCAATCCTGTCTGGAAACCGTGATCTTTTAATTATTCATGGCAAAGGGACAGGAGCCTTGCGCAAAGGAGTCAGAGAATATCTGGCGGCTAACGCTTATGTCGAGAAATTTCAACTGGCTGAATTAAATGAAGGCGGCGACGGAGCAACTGTTGCTTGGTTAAAATGAAAAAAGAACGGCAACCACTAAAATTGTGGCTGCCGTTCTTTTCGTTTTTAAGGCTTTTTACCGGTATTGGGTGGCGGTGGTAGTAAATCATTTGATTTGTTACCGTTCGAATTACCCGATTTATCAGCATCAGCAGTTGGTTTTGTCTTTTTTCCATCTGGCGAACTTGGTTTTGTTGGTTGTGTTCCTTCAACAGGAACTTCGCCTAGTGCATCTTTTTCTTTTGGATCGACCACTTGCAGGCCGTCTGCAGCAGAAATAGGTGAAGTCACAACGCCGGAAGGTCGTGGAAAGTCTCGTGCTGGCACACCGGCAATCGCCTTACTCATGAACGTTCGCCAGGCTGTTGCCGGCAAGGTGCCGCCCGTCACTCCGTTTAAATATTTTTCATTGTCAAAGCCAAGCCAGACAGAGGCTACTAAATCTGGCGTATAACCTACAAACCAAGCGTCCTTATAATCATCAGTAGTGCCGGTCTTGCCAGCAGCCGGACGGCCGATGTTAGCTCCTGTTCCTGTGCCGCGCAAGATGACGCCGCGCAAGATATCCGTCAGGATGTAGGCGCTTTTTTCATTGATTACTGCGCGTTCTTTAGGCGTATTTTGCTCTAAAATTTTGCCGTTTCGATCAACGACCTTCAATACGGCTAATGGTTCAACGCGAACGCCGTTGTTAGCTAACACGCCATAAGCGCTGGCAATTTCAAGTGGTGTAACGCCGCGCGTCAAGCCGCCTAGTGACATGGCTAAGTTGCGGTCGTTTGTGGTTCCGTTAAGAACAAGAGTAGAAATCCCCATTTGTTGTGCATAGTAGAGCGGTTTATCAGGACCGACTTGTTGTGCCAACTTTACCGTTGGGATATTAAGAGAATGTTCTAAGGCGCTACGCATCGTTACTTTGCCGTGCAATTTTCCGTCATAGTTACTTGGTGACCATCCGCCAAAAGAAATAGGGGTATCTTCAATAATAGTTGAGGCATTAAGACCGCTTTCAATTGCAGCTAAATAAACGAACGGCTTAAATGCTGAACCTGGCTGTCTCTCCGCTAATACGGCACGATTGAATTGGTCGTTTCCACGTCCGCCAACCATTGCCTTGATATGACCGCTGTGTGGATCGATTGCAACCAAGGCTCCTTGTGGTTGGCTTAAACCATTTCCGTCAGTACGATAGACGGGTAAGGCATGAATTGCCTCCTCGGCAGCCGTTTGCATGTCGGTGTCAAGAGTAGTGTAGACTTTTAAGCCATCTTTATATACAGAATCGGCGCCGTATTTATCAATTAAATATTGTGTTACGTAATCGATAAAATAACTGGCAAAAGTATTGTTTGCCGGATTTGATTTCGCGGCCAATTTTATTTCGACATTGCGGGCTTTATTTGCCATGTCTGGTGAAATATATTCATACTTTACCATTTGTTCTAAGACAACGCCTTGGCGTTCTTTTGATGCTTTCATATTATTCAATGGTGAATAATAATTGGGGCTTTTGGGTATGCCAGCTAAAATGGCACATTCACTTAGCGTAAGGTCTTCAACATTTTTACCAAAATATACGATGGCGGCAGATTGAACACCATAAGCGCCTTGCCCGAAGTATATTTGATTTAAGTACAATTCCAAAATTTCACGCTTGCTATACTGTTGTTCAATTTGCAACGCTAAAAATGCTTCTTGAATTTTACGCTTTAAAGTACGATCCTGTGTTAAAAGTGCATTCTTAGCTAATTGCTGCGTAATAGTACTGCCGCCTTCGGCAAGGCCTCCGCCAGTAACATTCGACCAAACAGCGCGGAGGATACCACGAGGGTCGACGCCTAAGTGTTGGTAGAAACGAGCATCTTCTGTAGCGACAAAAGCATTTTGCAAGTCCTTGGGGATTTTATTAATGGATACAGGCACGCGATTTTCTACGGAGTGAATAGTGGTGAGTACCTTGCCTGAGCTGTCGTAAATCTGAGAAGATGCAGCCGGTCTGATTTCATCTTTTAAACTGGGCATAGAATGTAAGCTGGCAGTAACGAAGCCGAGCCCGGCACCGATAACAATAACAGCAATAATCACTGTTAATATAATGAACAGTTTTTTCCAAGGTCGCTTGCGAGGGCTTTTTTTGCTTGGTGTAGGATTCATCTCTTCCGTGTCCATATGGATAAAATAACCTCCCTTAAAAATAGACAACAGTCTGATTGTGATAAGTGATATTGAGCGAGGATAGCCGACTTATATTTTAGTTCATTCGCACGAAATTAGCAAATGATATCCGTGCAAAAATACAAGACGACTATATTTATATTGACGTATCTATTGAGGTTTTGAAGTAAGGAAATGAACTTTAATTAAAGTTGCTAAGATGCTCTTGCAAAGAATAACTCATTGACATAAATAAAACATGTGTGATATAATTTCGAAGTGAGTTATGAACTAACTCATAATGGTGCTCCTTGAAAACTGAACAATGTGGAAAAGAATGAAAAGCCAGATGTGCGGAGACGTCATCGCTTCGGTGATGATGGCTCAACAAACAATAATGTTTTTGTTATAAAGAGCTGATGAAGCTTCTTCATAATTTTATGGAGAGTTTGATCCTGGCTCAGGACGAACGCTGGCGGCGTGCCTAACACATGCAAGTCGAACGG
>NZ_JAUAOA010000009.1 GCF_030542965.1 Azotosporobacter soli | reverse complement strand
CAGACCGTCGACAAAATGCACTTTACGCAAAGCGTAAGGTGCATTTTTCAATTTCAGTTATCCAATTTTCACTGCAAAAACGCAGTTTTTCGAAAAAACGTTGAAAAACAGGCGGTAATATACCCCTGCGTTTCTTCCAGGTCGCCAGTTTTTTCAGATTCATGCATGCAAAAGTAAGCGTCACCTGCATTTTCACTTTCTGCAGGCCACGCAGTTGCGTATAGCGCATTGCATGCTTTTCTTTTGCATCTGCAAAGACACGCTCAATTGTTTGCGAGCGCAATTTGTAAATATCGCGATATATCGGCATGTGCCGATACTCATCAGCAAGTTCCAGATAGGATTCCCATACATGCCTTTGGACTTGCTTTTGATGCGCTTTGCTCTGCGTGCATTGCTCTAAATGCGGACACACTTTGCATTGTTTTGCATCGCTTTTATATTCTTGATATCCTTCACGATTCGTCGTACTGTAGCCAAGCGCCTGGTTGCCAGGGCAAATCATGCATTCATAATATTCATCATATACGTATTCATATTTCTTGAAGAACCCTTCTTTTGTCATAGGACGCTTGTAGGGAACGACAGGAATTCGGCCACTGTCGATAATTTGTTTCATAATCCAGGGCGTTTTGTAGCCCGCATCGACGGCAACGGTTTCGGTTTCAGGGAAATAACTGACGACTCGTTCATACAGTTCATCAAACAATCGACTGTCATTAACATTGCCCGCTGCGACTTCGTATCCTAATATGAAGTTATGCCGGTCACAAGCCGTGTTGGTTACGTAGGCAAAGCATTTTTCATGCTCGCCTTTATGAAACAAGCCGCTTTCCGGATCCGTCGTACTTTGCGTGATGGTTTTACCTTGCGGCGGATTTTCATCGTCGTCTTTATCTTTTAACCGTTTCTTGCCATGGTTTTCGCGATCGGCTTGAATTTCCGCATTCAGTTCATCTTGATATTGCTTGGCCGGAATCGGCACAAACACTTTTGCGCTTTTCTTTTTGTTGGCTCGTGCTTTGATATGGGTTCCGTCAATGAATACGGAACTTGCATCAATGAAACCGCAGTTTACTGCTTCGTACAGGATGCGCATAAAGATCCGCTCAAACACATCGCTTCCTTGAAAACGCCGGGTATAATTCTTGCCGAAGGTTGAAAAGTGCGGGACTTTTTCGGTAAGGCCGTATCCGATAAACCAGCGGTAAGCCATATTTACTTCAATTTCTTTCATGGTTTGACGCATGCTACGAATGCCGAACAGGTATTGAATCAGTACGATCTTAAACAGACTCACCGGATCAATTCCTGGTTTGCCTCGTTCGGAGTCGCTATATAAACCGTCGACTTCGTCGTAGATGAAGCGAAAATCGATGGCTCGTTCAATGTCTCGTAATATATGATCTTTCGGTACTAAATCTTCTAAGCAGAAGAATTCAATTTGGCTTTGTTGACTTCGATCTTTTTTCTCGTACATAAAATCACTCCCGCTAATGATTTTATCATATCATTAGCGGGAGTGGAGATTTGTCTACAGTCTGAGGAAAACAGACGGCATTGCCGTCTGTTTTCCTTTTTAAGTGAACGAAGTCCGAGATGTGGTTTACATGGGGAGAAAGTAAAATCTGTCAAGCAAGGATATTGTGCAAAAATGGTGAAAAGGTGTGCATCTGCTAAAGCGACGTAATCTTTGGAGGAGAAACGATGGGGCATGCCTTTACAAGGACGCTGCGATGACGTACAATAACAAATAAGTGCATAAGGTGTAGGTGCCCTACGGGGCTTAATAGGGAAGACCGGTGTGATTCCGGCGCGGTCCCGCCACTGTAATGGGGAGTGAACCCAGGTTGTACCACTGAAGCCGTTTGGTTTTGGGAAGGGCTGGGGAAACGATGAGCCAAAGCCAGGAGAACTGCCTATACGACAATCACCGTTATTACCTACGAGCGATAGGGAGGGGATTTCGTACAGGCATTTTGTGTACGATTTCCCAACACGCTTGTGTTGGGATTTTTCATTTGCAAACGCAGGAAAGGATTGGTGGCAAGTATGGCTGGTATATTTTATGGTGTGGGCGTTGGCCCAGGAGATCCGCAACTATTGACGCTAAAAGCGGTCGAAGTCATTAAAGAGGCAGATGTGATTATTGCGCCGAAAACGGAGAAAAAAGAGGATAGTACGGCATTGTCGATCGCACGCCCCTATTTAAAAAAAGATGTGGAAGTGTTAAAACTTGTCTTTCCGATGATTAACGATAGCGAACGATTAGCGTTGGCTTGGGAAGATAATAAGAACGCAATTCTCGAACAATTGCAGGCAGGCAAGAAAGTTGTATTTCTGACGCTGGGCGACCCGATGTTTTTTAGCACGTATATGTATGTTTATCGTTTGTTAAAAGACTGCGGCTTTGCAATCGAAACGATTCCTGGCGTGCCTGCGTTTTGCGCGATGGGAAGCCGATTGGGTTTACCTTTGGCGGAAGGCAATGACGTCATGTGCATCGTGCCGGCTACAATGCAAGAGCAGGAACTCGACAAAATTTTGGAAACTGCCGATAATGTCGTATTGATGAAGGTGTATAAAAATTTTAAGCAGATCAGAGCGGGCTTAAAAAAGTACGGTTTCAGCGATAACGCGGTTATGGTCAGTAAATGCGGTTTGCCGGATGAAGTCATCAGTTATGATTTGAACGAAGTGGATGAAACATCAGTCAACTACTTGTCAACAATTTTGGCGAAAAAACATCCGTTGGGCTAGATAATAATTGGCGGAAGGAAGTGAGGCGCATGATACGCCAGACGAAAGCGATGGTCGTAGTCAGTTTTGGCACTACGCTTGCTTCTGCGCGAAAAACCTGCATTGAAAGTATTGAAAGAGATATGCGTCAATCCTTTCCGCAATATGATCATTACCGCGTTTTTACGTCGCAATTTGTCAGACGACGCCTTGCGTCAGAAGGAATTGAAGCGCCGAGCCTGGAAGAAGTATTAAAACAATTGCAGCAAGACGGTTATCAAGAGGTTTTAGTCCAGGTGACGCATGTTACTGCAGGACAAGAATTTTCAGATAAGGTTATTGCGGTCCTCGAACGGTGCAAGGGGATGTTTGCGACATTGCGAATCGGTCGGCCATTATTGGAAAGACCGGAAGATTATACGGCACTCGTAGCCGCGCTGCAAGAGCAGATCGAGAATTTGGCGCAGGGGCAGGCATTACTTTTGATGGGGCATGGCTCGCCCAACCGTGAAAATCCGGCATATGAGAGGCTCCAGCAAGAATTTGATAAGGGTAGTGAACAAGTGGTCGTTGGAGCATTAGAAGAGAATTGTCATCCCAACTTGGACGATGCGATCAAACTCTTGTTGCAGCGACGTGTTTGCAAGGTGAAACTGTTGCCATTGCTGCTGGTCTGCGGCGACCATGTGCTGAGGGACATGCTCGGAGCGCAAGCGGAGTCTTGGTTGAATCAGCTGCGTACGGCAGGATTCGAGGTTGAATTTGAGAAAACAGGCTTGGGCGAAAGAGTTGCGGTTCGCAATCTGTATATACAACACGCACGTGATGCGTTGACCGAGGCTGAATGAATAAGTGACCTGCATTTGTTGCCGGATAGTATATCCGGCCTTTGCCATTTCAAGTGGATGGGAGAAAAATGTGAAATGAGTATATGGATGAAAAAAACGGCATTGTTACTCGTTTTATTCGTAGTCATCGGTGTAGGTGGGTGCGGTGGCGCAAAGCAGGCGGAAAACAAGAATGCGTTTGCTGTCATCGCGGATGACAGCGGGCGACAGGTTGAACTGAAGCAAAGGCCGCAACGCATTGTTGTTTTATCAACCTCTTTGTTGGAGACGTTGTATGCTGCCGGTGGACAAGCGGTTGGCAAGCCGAATTCTCGGAATGCGCCGCCGATTTCCGGCACGGAAAATTTGCCGGAGATCGGCTATGTCTACAATGTAAATACGGAGCAGATACTCGGCTTGAAACCGGATCTTGTCATTGGTTTTCAGGGGATTCACGAAAAGCTCGTTCCCCTGTTTGAAGGGAGTCATATTCCGGTTTTGCTGCTGAAGATTAAAACTTATGATGATTTGAAACGTCAAATTGCTCTGCTCGGCAGAATTGCCGGCAGTGAAACTCAGGCCGAAGCTGTGGTCGGTGCGATGGAAGAACAGCTTAAAACTGTGCAGAATAAATTGCCGGAACAGGGCAAAAAAATCGTGATTTTGCATGCGACGGCTAAGAGTGTTACGGTAGAGCTTGAGAACAGCGTTGCGGGTAATATTGCAGCGCTATTGAAACTGCGCAATATTGCCTCGGGTTCATCGCCGATTGAAACCGGCGGTGATATGACTCCATACAGTTTGGAAAAATTAGTTGCGAGCGATCCTGATTTGGTTTTGGTAGTGACGATGGGAAGCAATACGGCTGATATTGAAAAGCGGATGCGTCAGGATGTCAGTGATAATCCGGCGTGGTCTTCGCTGCGGGCTGTAAAAGATGGGAGGATTGTCTTTTTGCCATCTGAATTGTTTCAATTGAATCCGGGCCTACAGTTTCCGGAGGCGGTAAAATATCTTGCAAAAGAGGTCTATCCGGAGGTATATGGAAATGCCCGATAAAGAGCGGCGGAAGTGGCGGATTTTACTGATCGGATTGTTCGTCGTAATAGCCATAGGCGGCTTTGTGGCCAGTTTGAGCAAAGGTGCAGTTGTCGTTAGTCATTCTGAAATTATCAATGCGCTTTTTTCCCACGGAGTGACAGGCAATCAAAGTCAAATTATCTGGAATATACGATTGCCGCGTGCGTTAGTCGCTATTTTAGTCGGTATTCATCTTTCGCTGGCCGGAGCTTTGCTGCAAGGCGTTATGCGAAATCCGTTGGCTGATCCTCATATTATCGGCGTTTCATCGGGAGCTGGTTTAGCTGGCGTGATCATCTTGGTCTTGTTTCCTCACCAAGAATATCTGGTGACGCCGGTCGCCTTCCTTGGCGCGTTGGCGGCAGCGGGGCTGATTTATTTGCTGGCCTGGAAGGGGAGCATTAAGCCGACACGGATCATTTTGGCCGGCGTTGCCGTTTCGGCTTTCCTGAATGCAGGGATTTCCTCGCTGTTGGTCTTTTTCAGCGACCGGGTTCATGGCGCGCTGATGTGGATGGTCGGTGGTTTGGCTGCACGCAGTTGGCCGCATGTGGAACTTCTTTGGCCTTATACGCTAGTTGGCTGTTTGTTAGCGCTGACAGCGGCTTCGCGTCTCAACTTGCTAAGCCTCGGCGATGAAATGGCTCGTGGTCTTGGAATTCGAGTGGAGGCGTCACGTCTTTGGCTGACGGCACTGGCAGCCCTCTTAGCGGCCAGCGCCGTCAGCGTCGTTGGTTTGCTGGGCTTTGTCGGCTTGATTGTACCACACGGCGCGCGTCTGTTGGTTGGGTCAGATTATCGCTATTTGCTTCCGGCGTCGGCTTGCCTCGGCGCGGCGGTGATGACTTGGAGCGATTTGGCGGCGCGTACATTGTTTTCGCCGGTAGAGATTCCGGTCGGGATCATTATGGCGTTGGCTGGTGCGCCGTTTTTCCTCTATTTGTTAAGGAGGGAAGCGTAATGAATCTGCTCTATGGTGAGAATATAGACGTGCGATTCGGCGAACAGCAGATATTGGATCGGGTGAGTGTCCAATTGCCGGAAGGAGCAATTACTGCCATCGTCGGCCCAAACGGTTCGGGAAAGAGCACGTTATTACGTGCTCTTTCAAGAAGCGTTAGGCTGCAAAACGGTACGATCTGTTTTGCGGGACGTGATATCAGTGCAATCAAGCGAAACGTCTTGGCGCAGGAAATGGCGGTCTTGCCGCAAAGTCCGCTTGCGCCGCCTGATCTGACTGTGCGCGATCTGGTCGAATATGGCCGATATCCGCATCGACGCTGGTGGCGTCGTGGAGATGAAAGAGACGCGGGCATTGTGAATGACGCAATGCGGCAAACGGGAGTTCATGCGATGTCAGAGCGTTTAGTCAATACGCTGTCCGGCGGTGAACGTCAACGGGTTTGGATTGCGATGGCGCTTGCACAGCAGCCGAAGCTGCTGCTGTTGGATGAACCGACGACCTATTTAGATATCAGTCATCAACTGGAAATAATGGAACTGTTGGCAAAGCTGAATCGTGAGCAGGGACTCACGGTAGGTATGGTAATTCATGATATTAATCATGCAGTGAACTATGCGCAAAATATCGTTGTACTGAAAGAAGGTCGGATTGCGCTGGCGGGCATACCGCAGACCGTAATTGAGCCTGGTTTGCTGCGCAATGTGTTTGGCGTGGAAAGTGAACTGGCAATCACGCAGGAGGGCAGGACACAGGTGATGATTACCGGCTTATGTAAGGGGTGAGTCCATGATTCAAATTAACAACTTAGTTAAAAGGTATGGCAACCGGACAGCAGTAGACGGACTGAGTCTTAGCATTTCAGATGGTGAGATCTTTGGTTTGCTTGGGCCGAATGGAGCTGGCAAGACAACGACGATCCGAATGCTAACGATGCTTACGCAGCCTTCGGCAGGCTCGATTCAAATAAAAGACTGTCCGCTGGATAGCGATGACCAACAGGTAAAGAGTCTGATTGGCGTTGTGCCGCAGCATTTGAATCTTGATGGCGATCTGACTGCGCGTGAAAATTTGGACCTGCATGGTAGGTTGCATCATATGCCTTCTGCAGAGCGGAAAGAGCGAATTGCAGAACTTCTTGCCTATGTGGAACTGGCAGATCGAGCCGAAGATATGGTCAGCACGTTTTCTGGGGGAATGAAACGACGCTTGATGATTGCGCGTGCACTCTTGCATCGGCCCAAGGTATTGTTTCTTGATGAACCGACAGTTGGTCTTGATCCGCAGGTGCGTCGCCGCTTGTGGGATTTAATTCGCAAATTGAAAGGCGAAGGTCTGACGGTGCTTTTGACGACGCATTACATTGAAGAGGCGGAACACCTTTGCCAACGCGTTGCGATTTTGGATAAAGGAAAGCTGATTGCACTCGATACGCCGGAACAGTTATGCTGCCGCGTTGGCGCTTATGTAGTGGAACGGGAAACGGAAGAAGGTTTGCAGGGCGAATTCTTTTCGACACGTGCGCAAGCGACCGCGTTTGCAGCCACGCTGACGACGACAACAACGGTACGGCGTTCTAATCTGGAAGACGTTTTTGTCGAATTGACGGGACGGAAGGTGGTGGGCTGATGCTGCAGGATGTCTGGACGGTTTTCTGGCGTGACTGGTTGGTTTTGAAACGACGCATTGGACGCTACATTTTATCGCGTATGATTTCACCGATCTTGTACCTAGTGGCGTTTGGCTGGGGACTGGGGCGCAGTATGGCGTTCGGCCAGGAAAGTTATCTCGATTTTATCGTGCCTGGAATTATTGCCTTAAACTCAATGAACATTAGCTTTAACTCTGTATCCAGTCCGCTTAATATGAGTCGCTTATACCATAAGACGCTGGAAGAATATCTGATTGCTCCTATTTCGGCAGCCTCTTTCGTTTTTGGGAAAGTGCTGTCAGGTGCATTGCGAGGTTTGATTTCAACAAGTGTGATCATTGTACTGGCCTATTTGTTTGGTGCACATTTTTCAGTGAATTTATTTTTTCTTGGTGCGCTGCTGCTGAATTGCCTGCTCTTTGCCTCGTTAGCGGTGGTGGCTGCAATGAAAATGGGCTCACATGAAGAAATGGCCAATTTTAACACCTATGTGCTATTGCCGATGTCATTTCTGTGCGGTACGTTTTTCAAAACGGATCATTTGCCGCTTGCCTTTCGTTATATAATTGAAATGTTGCCGTTGACGCACGCCAGTTATGCTTTGCGTAGCGCGGCATTAGGCGGCGAGGTCGGCTATATTTCACTAGTAGTCATGTTTGCATATCTTTTAATATTTACCTTCTGGGGCGTTCAGTTATTGAAAAAAGTGCGCGAGTAATCGTGCACTTTTTTTATTTTAACGGTTGCTTTTTTCTAGAGCATTCTATATTATGATAATTAATAATAATATTCTTAATAACGAGGTGACTTTATGAAAAAAATTACGAGCATAACGCTCTTGTTGCTCTTAGTGATGATGTTTGGCGGTTGCAGCAGCAAAGATGCGAAAGACAATGCTGCACCGGGTATTAAAGTTTTGACGACCGTTTATCCGGTTTACGAGTTTGCCAGGCTGGTTGGCGGCGATAAAGTTTCGGTCGAGATGCTCTTGCCGCCGGGAGCGGAACCGCATGATTGGGAACCGACCGCTAAGGATTTGGCGAAGTTGAAAGCGGCAAAAATATTTCTTTACCATGGTGCAGGGCTTGAACCGACCGATAAATTGCTGACTAAAGATGTCTTGGGAGAGACGAAAGCTGTTGAAGTCAGCAGTGGTCTGAGTCGGCTGACGAAAGAACATGCGGATGAGAATGCGGCAGGACACAACCATAGCAGCGATGCTGCGGAAGATCCTCACTTGTGGCTTGATCCGGCCAATGCGAAGCTTGAAGTAAAAACGATTGCTGCGGCATTGGCGGCGGTTGATCCGGCTAATGCGACTTATTATCAACAACGGGCAGAACAATATAATGCGGAACTGACAAAGCTGGATGAGGAATATCGCAATACACTCGCCAAAACAGCGCGCAAAGAGCTGGTAACGACGCATAGTGCGTTTGCTTATCTGGCGAAAGAATATGGTCTGACGCAGGTTGGAATCATGGGGCTGTCTCCGGAGGCTGAACCGACGATGGAGAAATTGCGTGAGGTTGCTGCTTTTTGCCGTGCGCATCAGGTGAAGGTGATTTTCTTTGAAAGTCAGGCCAACCCTAAAGTGGCTGCAACGATTGCCAAAGAGACCGGTGCGCAAGCGGTACAGCTTAATCCGTTGGAAAGCCTGACGGAAAGTGAAATGAAAGAAGGAAAAAATTATCTTAGTGTGATGCGCGATAATCTGTCAAAACTGCATAATGCATTGCAATAGCAATAAAGAGTGAGGCTTTAAGTGAGCATTTTCAATGCTTACTTAAAGCCTCACTCTTTATTGACGCAAGGAAAATGCACAGGTTAATAAGACGAGCAGCAATGGTTGATGCAGCAGATATATTGCTAGTGCATGGCGACCGAGAAAATGAAGCGGTGTATCAGGCGGCGATTGAACGAAAAAGGAGCGGTGAGCCGGATAAAAAAAACTTCCTCCTGCCATGCCGAGTAGAAATAGGCCGAACCAAGGAAGGAGCGGATAATAGTCAAGTGTAGCAAAGCTGGCGGGGGGATAGCCGAGCGGCAGCAGCCAGCTTTGACGCAGCCAGTTGTTGCCGGGCCAAAAGTTTCCAAGCAATAGGATGAAAAAGCCAAGTATGCTTTGTTGCCAAACGTTGTAGTGACGTAAAAAGGAAGCAAAGAGCAAACTGCTGCCGAGTAAGTGCAAAATGCCGAAACGGATGTAAGTTGTCGGTTCATAAAAGTAAGTCACCACTGTTATTGTGAGGCCCCAGGATAAAACGTGCAAACCATGGCGAAACGGATTGCGACTGAAATGAGTGCTGATTCCTGCAATGAAAATAAAGAGGCAAGCAGACAGTTTGCCGATGAGAAAGAAAAAGCCGTTTTGATAATCTAGCGGCACGGCAAAAAAATCGTGCAAGTCGACGATAAAGTGAAAGGCTATCATCAAGAGCACGGCTAGGCCGCGTAAAAAGTCGATTTCCCAGATTCGCATTCCGTGGCCATCCTTTCGTGTTCTTAAAACTAAATCTGATTTATTATAGTATAGTAAAATAAGAGTTAAAATAAAAGTCAAACATCAAATCTGACTGTTTGACTTTTTGACTATAACTTGATAATATGAATTTAAAAGATGTTTTAATGCGGATGAGCGGAGGCGATATTGATGGAACACGAAAAATACGAACCGGAAGCATTGGCGGCAATACAAGCGGCGCAGCAAGCGGCGGCGCTGCGTTATCACCAGGAGGTCAGCACGCGCCACTTGCTCTGGGGGTTGTTACAGCCAAGTGAGGGGCGGCTTCAAGAACTCATAAAGAGGGCGGGCGGCGACGCCGCTGCTTTACAAAGTGGAATAAGTGAACTGCTCGGCAAACAACCGTCGGTACGTGGCCAGGAAAGCAGGTTATATTATACACCTTCCTTGCTGCGTGTGATGGGCTTAGCGGAAAAAAGCGCAGCAAAGGGAAATGCACTTGTTGAAGTTGAAGATTTACTTTTAGCGACAGTAGAAGATGGCGACAGCGATGTGGTTGAGTTGTGCCGCGCGAAAGGGTTGCAAAAAAAAGAACTGTTAAAAGCATTAAATGAGCTGCGCAGTCAGGACGGCGGAGCTGGCGAGAGAAAAGCGCTGCAAAAGTATGCGCGTGATCTTACCGCAGCGGCGCGTGATGGCAAGTTGGATCCGGTGATCGGCAGGGAAGAGGAAATACGGCGTGTGATGGAAATCCTCTCGCGTCGTACCAAGAATAACCCGGTGTTGATTGGTGAGCCCGGCGTAGGTAAAACGGCAATTGTGGAAGGGCTAGCCCGCCGAATAGTTGCCGGGGACGTACCGGATTCGCTGCGCGACAAAATCCTCTTTTCGCTTGATTTAAGCGGTTTGCTGGCTGGGGCAAAATATCGCGGTGAATTTGAGGAACGGTTGAAGTCTGTTCTGTCTGAGGTCAGTCAATCGGCTGGGCAAGTCTTGCTCTTCATCGATGAACTCCATACTGTAGTCGGCGCTGGAGCGGCGGAAGGAGCAATGGATGCGGGTAATATTCTGAAACCGATGTTGGCGCGCGGTGAACTGCGCTGTATCGGCGCGACTACGTTGGCAGAGTATCGCAAACATATCGAAAAGGACGCTGCGCTGGAGAGACGCTTTCAACCTGTCATGGTTGCGCAGCCGGATGTAGAGGCTACGGTATCGATTCTGAGAGGACTGAAAGAGCGCTATGAAGTTCATCATGGCGTTCGAATTAAAGATGCGGCGCTAGTTGCGGCCGCGCTGCTGTCGGATCGTTATATTGCCGATCGATTCTTGCCGGATAAGGCGATTGACTTGGTCGATGAAGCGGCTGCACGGCTGCGAACAGAGATTGACTCTTTGCCGAGCGAACTCGATGAATTGCAGCGTCGCGTATTGCAACTTGAAATCGAGGAGCAGGCTTTAAAGCAGGAAGATGATGCAGGAAACAAGGGAAAGTTGACGGAATTGCAAACAGAGTTAGCCAGTTTGCGTGGGCAGACTGAATTGTTGCGCGGCAAATGGGAAGCAGAAAAACAGGCGATTTTACGTCTGCGTTCACTGCAAAAAGAGGTCGAGCAGGTCAAGACTGAAATGGAACAGGCAGAGCGGTTGTATGATTTGAATCGTCTGGCAGAACTCAAATATGGACGGCTGCCGGAATTGGAGCGGAGATTGAAGGAGGAAGAGAACGCACGTACGGAACAGGCATTGTTAAAAGAAGAAGTCGGCGAAGAAGACATTGCTAAGGTTGTTAGCCGCTGGACCGGTATTCCGGTTCAACGAATGTTAGCTGGCGAGCGTGATAAGTTGCTTCGTTTGCCGGAAATTTTGCATCAGCGCGTTGTTGGTCAGGAAGCGGCGGTGCAGGCTATCTGTGAAGCGGTGTTGCGCGCGCGTGCCGGCATCAAGGACCCTAACCGTCCGATTGGCTCGTTTATCTTTCTTGGTCCGACCGGCGTAGGTAAGACGGAATTGGCGAAGGCGTTGGCCGAGGCTTTGTTTGATGATGAACGCAGTCTGATTAGGCTGGATATGAGCGAGTATATGGAAAAACATGCGGTGGCCAGATTGATTGGCGCGCCGCCGGGTTATATCGGACATGATGAAGGCGGTCAGCTGACGGAGGCTGTGCGCCGCAAACCGTATGCAGTACTCCTACTGGATGAGGTGGAGAAGGCGCACCCTGATGTTTTCCATGTGCTGCTGCAGATTCTCGACGACGGACGACTCACTGACAGTAAAGGTCGTACGGTTGATTTTAAGAATACGGTGATTATTATGACCTCCAATCTGGGGTCGAGTGAGATTTTGCGCCAATCAGGACAGATGGCTCCGGAAGCGGTTCTCGATATGCTTAAAGATTTCTTTCGGCCAGAATTCTTGAACCGGATTGATGATGTCGTAATCTTTAAAGCGTTGAGCCAAGAAGAGGTGACGGCGATTAGCGAATTGTTGATGGTTGGTTTAGCCAAGCGGGCCGAACGCCAAGTCGGTGTTAAATTGACATGGTCAGACGAAGTTACTTCTTATCTGGCAACTGCCGGCTATGATCCGTTGTTCGGGGCCAGGCCGTTGAAACGCTTGATCAGTCGATCCGTGGAAACAGTGCTTAGTCGCCGTTTGCTTGAAGGAGACGTGAGGGAAGGCGATCAGTTAGCTATCCGGTTAAAAGACGGTGTCATTGCAGTAGAAAAAATATAACGAAAAAGTCCCTTCAGAAGCTAGTCTGAGGGGACTTTTTTGTTATATTATTTTTTTACCAGGATTAGCAGCATTTTGAAATTTTCTACGGCTTCGAGTCCGTGCGGAATATCGGCCGGCATGATGACGCTTTCGCCACTTTTTGCCAGCAGTTTTTGCTCGCCTACGCTGATTTCAGCTTGGCCGTCCAAGATATAGACCATCGCATCGCCCGGGGCGGAATGGGTGCTGACGCCTTCACCTTTGGCAAAAGCGAATAACGTTAGCGTTAAGGCTTCATTTTGTACTAACGTCAGGCTGACTACACGGCCGTTTTGATAATCGACCATACCGGACAGCGATAAGGCTTGGCTGAAAGGGATGTTTTTGATGAAAGTTTTGTTCATGCGAGTTTTGCCTCCTTACAATAAAGTTATTAACTGTCTTTAGATTAACATGACGGAGCGGCAAAGAATGTGATGCGAGTCACTCTGCTTAGTGAAAATGGTAATTTTTACACTTTCCCATGCTGGATTTTTTTAGTATACTAAAGGATAGGTGTTTTTTGCAAAATGGAAGGAAGCGTGCAATTTTCATACTATGAGTATAGGGCGGTATCAAAATGGTATTCTTAGAAGTTTTGCGGCCTAAACAATGGACAAAAAATGTTCTGGTTTTTGCGGCGCTGTTGTTTTCGGTTAAGTCAGCTACAATGGAGATGCTGTGGCGGTCAATTGCCGGATTTGCGCTTTTTTGTCTAGTATCGGGCTGTGTGTATATTTTGAATGATTATTTGGATCGTGAAGCGGATGCTGCGCATCCGGAAAAATGCCGTAGGCCAATGGCGTCAGGACGCTTGCAGCCGCAGGCAGGGTTGATTTTCGGTTTATTGCTTGCGGCGGCTTCGCTATATGCCGGTTGGCGCCTCGAACCTTGGTTTGCGGCTTTGCTTGGCGCATATTTTATTGTGAATGTCGCCTACTCGTTATGGCTTAAGCATGTTGTTATTCTCGACATTATGTTGATTGCTGTCGGTTTTGTACTGCGGGCGATTGGCGGGGGGTTAGTGATCAACGTTGCCTTTACGCCTTGGTTTCTCCTGTGTACGATGTTGTTGGCATTGTTTTTGGCAATCAGCAAACGACGTCATGAACTTTATTTGCTGAGCGACGGTTGCGGACAGCATCGCCGAGTGCTGGAACAATATTCGCCGGAACTTTTAAATCAGCTTAACAGCATCGTGACGACGGCTACCATCATGAGCTACTCCCTCTTCACATTCACTTCCGGACATACGATTCAATTGATGTGGACGATTCCTATCGTGATGTATGGGATTTTCCGCTATCTCTATTTGATCCATATGGAAGGTCTGGGAGGGCGACCGGAAAAGGTATTGTTGGAAGATGTACATATCTTATCCGCTGTTACGGTCTTTGCGGCCAGCGTGCTGACGGTATTGTACTGGTTTGAATAAAAAAGTAAGGTTGGTATTCAAAATGATAAAAGAATTATGGTTTATGCTGGCATCGGTCACACTCGGCACGCTGGGCCAAATTGCATTCAAGTATGGTGCGATGGAAATGGCAAATCAGCCAGGGACGACGCTGCTCGACAAGTTGAAATGGCCGTTGGTTCTCGGCGTCGCGCTATATGGGGCTAGTACGATATTATATATTTTGGCGTTGCGTCGTCTGGAACTTAGTTTTGCCTATCCGCTGATCAGCATTGGCTATGTGTTGGTTCTCTTCGCATCATACTTTTTGTTTCACGAATCGATCACTTGGATGCGAATTAGTGGTGTTGCGTTAATCCTGGCCGGTATTACACTAGTGGCTAAATCATAAGGAGGCATTCATGATTCCCTATGTCTTAATTCCTATTGCGGCTTGGCTTGTTGCGGGCTGTGTGAAATTTCTCGTTAATTTTCTGCGTTTCGGTCGCGCCGCGTTTGCGTTGATTGGAAACGGCGGTTTTCCAAGCACCCATACTACAGTAGTTAGCAGTGCAGTTTTTTTTGTAGTCTTTAAAGAAGGCGTCAATTCGTCTGTTGCGGTAATTGCGATGGCGCTGTTGCTCGTGGTCGTGATTGATGCGATGGGATTACGCCGCGCTGTAGGGAGGCAGGCAGCTGCGCTGAATACGCATGTGTTGCGTCCGGCAGGCGAGACACCGCTGCGTGAACGACAGGGACATAAGCCGTATGAAGTGGCTGGAGGACTCTTGCTCGGATTGATGGTGGCCTGGCTTGCTGGAGGTGTTTGGCTATGATTTTACTGACCGCGCAGTTATTATTGGCCTATCTGGCGACCATTCTCTGCTTAGGCTCCACGGCGTTTCTGCTTGGCGGATCGATTGGCGGCTGGGCTGCATGGCTCGCGTTGCCGCTGGCGACTCTAGGCGTTTTTTTTCGTTTGAGGCCACGCATTGCGGTTCTTTCACAAGCGATTCTTTTCTGCCTCTTCATCATTGGCGGCGCGCTCATTATTGCTAATTTATTTTATGACGTTTCCTATGATGGAGAAGTGTATCATCAGGAAGCGATACGCCAATTGGCAAATGGCTGGAATCCTTGGCATCAATATTTGGAACGAAATATGTCGCATTCGGCGATCTTGCTGGATCATTATGCACGAGGACCTTGGATTTATGGCGCCGCGTTTTACAGTGCGACGGGGCAACTGGAGACCGGCAAGGCGGCACATTTAATATTGCTTGCAGCCGCTCTTCTATACAGCGTATCGGCATTGCGTCAAATGGGGAGCCGTTATCTGACGGCCTGGCTTATCGCGGCTGCCGTTGCACTTAACCCAGTGGCAATTTATCAAAGCCTTAGTTTTTATATTGACGGTCAGCTGGCAAGTTTGTTGCTTTGTCTTGCGGCTGCAGCAGCGCTGTATTTGAAGGGGGATCGGCGACAGGAAATTGGCATTGTTTCGGCAATCGTGCTGGCTGCCAATGTGAAATTTACCGGTATCGTATATGCGGTACTCTGGTCGGTACTCTTTTTAGCGGCTTTGTGGTTTGGACATCGGCGCGATGCGATTCGTCATTTCGTCGTTACGGCTTTGGCGGGCGGTGTATTGGGGGCGGTGGTCATTGGCTGGAATCCATATATGACAAACTTGTTTTATTATGGACATCCGTTCTATCCGCTATACGGCGCCGGCGCGAATAATATGGATATCATGACGCTCAATTTTCCAACAGGTTTTGCGCAGTTAAATATGTTGAGCAAACTTGTGATGGCAAATCTCGTCGAATCGAGCAACGGCTTCGATAATCTTGCTCCAATCCTGAAATGGCCATTTGCGCTGCGACCGGCCGAATTGGCGCCGTTCGTTTATGGTGCGGATGTCCGGTTAGGCGGGTTTGGTCCTTGGTTCAGTGGTATCGCTTTGCTGACTTTGCTGCTGTTGCCTGGCTTAGTTCGCGAAAGGAAGAGAACAAAAGCGGCGCTGCTTATGGCGCTTGCGATCTTGTTGACGGTGTTGATCAACCCGGAAGCTTGGTGGGCTCGCTATGCACCGCAAATCTGGCTGCTGCCTGCTGTAGTTGCCTGGGCTGCGTTTCAAACCGACTGCCGCTGGCAACGATTCGGCGGCGTCTTAGTCCTTGTGGCAATGGCGGTCAATATTTTCTTGGTTGGCGCTGCGTATGGGCTGGGGAATTATTATGCTACGTCAGCGTATCGGCAAGAAGCGGCGCTTCTTGCCGCGCGTCCGCAGCCCCTCAAGCTGTGGTTCGGCGTTTTCAATTCGAATGAAGTACGGATGAAAGAACTGGGTGTTCCTTTTGTCGTTGCCGATGAAGGTCCGCAGGATGACCAAATCGATTCATCCTTTCGTTATCGTTATTTGGTGGCGGTGCATAAGCAGCCTGGCATGGTGGAAATCTTTCGCGATGAAAAAGAGCGTCTGAGGAGGGTTAATAATGAAACAGAGTAAAGGTTGGCTGACAGTTTTTCTGATGACCTTGTTTATCCTAGGGATGTCGAATGTGGTGAGTGCACAAAGGATTTTGTACGTTCCGTTTGACGACCGTCCGGTTAGCTGCGAATATCCGGCTGAGACGTTGAAGGCGGCGGGCATGGATATCGTTATGCCTCCGTTATCGATGTTGGCGAGCCGTGGTCGCAATGCGGATCCGCAGCAGTTGTGGCAGTGGATTTGGCAGGAAGCGCCTGCCGCTGATGCGCTGGTGGTTTCGCAGGATGCCGTTATTTACGGCGGTTTAGTGGCCTCGCGGACGCACCAGTGGAGCGACGAGCAACTTGCCTCGCGGCTTGGCAATTATCAAAAGTTGATCGAACGCTATCCGGCCTTAAGGATCTATTTGTTCAGTACGATTATGCGTAGCCCACATGCATCGAGCGGCGGCGTCGAGCCGCCCTATTATGAACAATATGGGCCCGATATTTTTGCATTGCATGCTTTAACGGATAAGGCTGAAAGTGAAAAACTGACAACAGAGGAACAGAACTGGCTGAATTCGGTGCGGCAAAGCGTTCCGCAAGAAGTTCAACGCGATTGGGTGGAACGCCGGGAAAAAAATTATCGTATCAATCTGCAGTCAACGGCGCTGTTGCGTCAAGGCGTGTTTTCTTATATGATCCTGGGGCGTGATGACTGCTCGCCGCATTCTCGTTCGCATCAGGAAGCCCGGTGGATGAAAAAAGAAACCGCGGATCTGAAACTTAATAAATACGCAACCTTCCCGGGGGCGGATCAATTAGGTTTGCTGATGTTGACGCGGGCGGTTAATGACATGACGTTCACGATTCCGTCGGTGCGTGCTTTTTATGCGGAAGGCATTGGCGAACAAACGGTGCCATCCTATGAAGATACGCCGGTTGGCGAAAATGTACGTAATCATCTTTGGGCAGCGGGTTGTCTGCCTTTGCAATATTCGAGCAAAGCTGATTTGACGCTGGCTGTGAACACTCCATATGATGGGTGGACGAGAGAGGCTGGTCGTACGGACAATGTAAAGGTTGCAAGTCAAACCGTAAGTCGATTTGCCAATCGTGTGGCCGACGGCGTACGCGCGGGCGATAAAATTGCGATTGCCGATATTTCTTTCGCCAATGGTTCTGACAACGCGCTGATGGAAGAGTTGGCGAAAAAAAATACGTTAACAGGGCTAGAAGCTTATTCGGGTTGGAACACCGCCAGCAACACGATCGGTTATGCGATTGGCCAAGGCGTGCTTGCGTCACATATGCTGCCGGAAGCGAAACATCGCTTATTGACGGTACGCTTGCTTGATGATTGGGCATATCAGGCGAATGTCCGACAGGATTTGTTGGCGAAGGTGCTGGAACCGGCGGGGCATAGTAATGTGCAGTTGGATGGAATGCGTGCGCCGCTTGCTAAACGTGCGACAACGGAATTAGCTGCTTTTGCCGCGGATCATATGCCGCAGTGGAAGCTGGAGCCTTTTACGGCGGACTTTCCCTGGAATCGAATGTTTGAGACGCATATTGAAATAAAGAAGCCTTGATTTTTTAAGTAAAAAAACAAAAGGAAGACGATAGAATCGTCTTCCTTTTGTGTATATAATGGAGAGGAAACGATTTACCGTTTAGGCGGTTTATTAGGGAGGACATAGTGGGACACGGCTATATGATTCGCAAGGTGCTTCTCAAGGAAATCCTTCCTGGCATGGAACTGGGAACTGAGGTTTTGCTTCCTGGTAACGGGAGAATGCTGGAAGAAGGTACGGTGTTGACGACCGAATTATTGGCGCGCTTTAAAAAAGGAGGGGTCGCCTCCCTCGATATAAGACAGCGGGAAGAATGGCCCGATATTTTGGCAAAATCGCTGAACGAGCCGGCGGAAAAGAAACGCTTTATGTCGGTGTACATGGAGACAGTCCAATCGGTGAAGGATGCGTTCCAAGATATGCGGGTATGTGAGCGTTTGTCGATGGATGAAATGGAGCGTCTTGTGCAAGGCATGATTTTACCAATGCTGAACTATCGCGGCATTATTCATAATTTGTACGAGCTGCATGCTTGTGATGAATATACGTTCCATCATTCCGTAAAAGTTGCGCTTCTTTGCGGCGTAATTGGCAAATGGATGGGCTATGAGGAGGAGGCGATTTGTCAATTGTCTTTGGCGGGTTTGCTGCATGATGTTGGGAAATCAAGAATACCACTGGAACTACTGACAAAACCGGGCAAACTTACTCCGGCTGAGATGGCGATTATGCAGCAACATGTAACAAAAGGCTATGAGCTGCTGCAAAAAAGCGGTGTCATCGTTGCCTGGCCGGTTGCCTGCGCCGTATTGCAACACCATGAACGAATGGATGGCAGTGGTTACCCGCATAGAACATGCGGTGGAGAGCTTCATCCCTATGCGAAAATTGTTGCGGTTGCAGATGTGTATGATGCAATGACGTCAGACCGTGTCTATCGGAAACGCCATACCCCGTTTAAGGTGTTGAAAACTTTGACGGAAGAGATGTTTGGCAAATTAGACCCGGATGTCTGCACGACATTTATGAATAATATCCGCGACTATCTGATCGGTAATCGCGTCAAGCTTAGTGATGGTCGACTCGCGGAAGTGGTGGCTTTGCATCATCCGATGGCGACTAGGCCGGTAGTTAGAACGCAAGCCGGCGATTTTATCGATTTAGAAAGCGAAAAAAATATTGTGATTATAGAAATCATAAATGACTGATGTAACGGGAATAGAACTGGCACTTTAAAGAAAAGTAGTCTATAATAGTCAAAGCAGTCTATGAGGGTATCGAGGTGAAAGAGTGGAAGCGTGGATTCCGATTTTCCAAAACTACGGTGTATCAGGGTTGTTTGTATTATCCTTTATTGAGTCTTTTATTTCGCCGATTTTACCGGATCTTTTGTTGATTCCGATGGCGTTGGCTATGCCGCAGGAGGCGATTTACTACTCTGCAGTAGCAACTACAGGCTCTGTGCTGGGCGGATTTGTCGGTTATGGCGCTGGCGGGCGCTTTGGCATACCTTTAGTGCAACGCTTTATTCCGGCTGAGCAGGCGGAGAAGATTCGCGAATGGATTGAAAAATATGGGGGATGGGCCATTTTTTTTGCAGCGATGGCGCCAATTCCTTATAAATTCGTCAGTATTAGCGCGGGTGTCTTTCGTGTTAACCTGTTAGTGTTTTTCATTGCTTCTGTTTTAGGGCGCGGGAAACGATTTTTACTCGAAGGCGTACTGATTTATTATTATGGCCCTAAGGCGTTGGAATTGATAACGAATGCATCGGATCATTTTTTGATTCTATTCTTAATGCTAGTGGTTGGCGGTATTATTGCTTTTTACTGGTATCGGAGGGAACCGTCTAGAGAAAATGAATAAAGAGACAGTCGCATGGCGGCTGTCTTTTCTCTTAATGTGAGAGAATATTTCTTCGATGAAATAGATAGTATGGAGGTGATTCCTATGGAAATCGGCAAAGTTGTAACGGGAAATAGCAATGCGAGCATAAATGCGAGTGCGGTGGATGAAAAAGTTGCTGTTGCTGCTGAGCCTGCACAAGGGGCAGCGGAGACGGCGGATGCGAATCAAAAAACGACAGTGGACAAAGATTTTCATTTGGATATAAATGATGTATTGCGGCAAAAACTGACGGAGCTTGCAAAAAATCTACAAGGCCGACAGGATCTGATCGAAAGTTTGCCGCAGGAAATCAAAGAAGCGGTTACGGAGTTGCTGCAGCAGACGAGTGCGGGGCGAGAAAGCGTTTCTAAAGGCGTAGTTGAAGTGTTCAAACAGCAGAGAGTGACCGCCGAGGTACTGAATGATCTGGCAGATGTTTTGCAAGTGGCGGTGTCCATATTGGAAACGGGCGATGACGGAAAAAATTTGTCGGCTGAATTGGCAAAACGCTTTTCAGTCTTGCAGCAAAACGAACAACCGATTGCGAAGGATGGATTGCCCCGTGTGCTTGGGTCACAGACTTTGGCGGATTTTTTGCCGGAGGTAGACAGTAACCGGAACGTAGCGACGGCAAAAGAGTTGTCCGGTCAAGTGCAAAATGCAGGCGCAAATGTTTTTCAGGCTAAAGCGTTGACGCCGGGGAGTGGTACGAATAACTTGGGAACGCTGCTTTTTCCAGGGGAACAAGGAAACACGCCGAAGCAGGCGGCAATTGAATTGTTGCAACTTGCCAAAGTTGTAACGGATGATAATCGCATGATGCTCGGGCAACTGCAAAAGCTCAGCGAGGCTTTTAAAGCGGGCGAAGGTTCGCAAACGCAGCAGGCAAAGAATTTTGCACAGATGACAAGTGCGCTAACTGTGTTGCAACCGGATGAACTGAAAAGCGTAGCGGGACAACACGATCTGCCGCAACTCAAAACGACTTGGACAATGCGGGCAATCGCCGCGGCCGAACCGTATCTGGAGATGACGGTAGATGAACTGGAATCAGCAGTACAAGTGTTGCGGGAACTAGGAAAAACAGCGCAAGAAGTGTCCGGGAAAGCACCGTTGCCCGCTGCCGGAGAAAAACTGGCGCTGCTAGCGGAACAATTGCCAGGCAAAGTGATGAATGCATTGGCAGAAAGTTTGCAGTCAGGAAATATTCAAGAGAAACTAGCCAAAATGGAAACTAACTTGAATTTGGCGCTGGGCGTAAAGCAGTCAAGCCTTGTCGAAACAGCGGCAGGCGGAAAAACAGTGCTAATGCCGGAAGTAAAAGCGTTGCTCGAAAGTTTTACCGGACAGTTTGGTAAAGCGGCGGATGATGTCGCTGAACTGATGAAAATGGTCAAGCAAACTGCTGCAAAAGATGCCGCGGCGGCGCTGTTGCAGGGAAAGGTTGAGCGTTTGACCGTAGGCCTGGATTTGAAAAATGTCGAAAATAATCCGGCTTGGACGGCGTTGCAGCAAAAAGCGGAAAGCAATGCGTCAGGAGTGCTTTTGCCGGATGCCGTTCGCAGACAGCAAAATCCTGAGTTGACAAAGGCGGCATTGGCGCTGCGGATTGCAAGTGCGGCAGAGTGGCAGGAACATAGTGAGAGTACATTGCGTCAGGCGGCAGCTACCGTGAAAGAGATTGCCGCGAGCGTGCAAAAACCAGATGTTGTAATGCGGGAAAGGCAAGCAGAACAAAGCGTATTGTCTTTTTCCACTGGATTGCAAATGGGTGAGGGTGTAGTTTATCCAGCGCATATTCACATCTATCACCAGCGCGAGAAAGAGCAAAGCCGACGTGCGGCAAATGATTATGAGACGTGGTTGCGGATTAGTCTGGAAACGAAACATATCGGCGATGTCACGGCGGTATTTCGTGTTTACGAAAAGGAACGCTTGGATGTGCGGGTTGGCTTTAAGATGTCGGAAGCGTTGCAACAGTTTCGTCAGCAGTTGCCGGAGTTGCGCAAAAAGCTGGAAAACGAGCGCTTGCGCTTGGCGGACTTAGGCGGTAATCAAATATAAAAAGAGAAGGACGTTGCACGATAATGATGCTGCAACGTCCTTCTCTTTGCGGACAACGAGTTAAAAACAAACAGTAGGATAACAACCTAGAATGGAAATATAAGAGCAATGCTCGCGAATGCTGCGAAGTGTCTCTGCAATCGGAGGATCGAGCAGACTGCCTTCCAGATCGAGGAAAAAACTGTATTCGCCCAGACGAGTGCGCGCCGGACGTGATTCAATCCGAACAAGATTGATATTATGGCGGGCGAAAACTTCCAGGAGCAAATATAAGCTGCCAGGCTTGTTTCCCTGCATGCGACAGACGATCGATGTCTTGGCGGGAGTTTCCAGCAAAGCGGGCAGTGTCGGCTCTACTAAAACGAAGCGAGTATGGTTGTCGTCCGAATCGCAAATGTGATTTTCGCTGGCGACGAGTTGATATAAGTCGGCGGAACGTCGTGCCGCAATCGCGGCGTGGCCAAAGCCGCGCTGGGAAACGGTCAGTGCGGCGGCGGCGGTGCTGTCGACAGGGGTGAGACGCGCATCAGGATAGTTTCTTCTGATGTATTGGCGGCATTGTGCCAAGGCCTGTGGGTGGGAAAAAATAGTGTGAGGCGCATCTGTACTGCCGGGATAAGTTAATAAATGATGGCGAATCGGCCAGACAAATTCCTTGGTGATGAACAGATGCTGATCTTGGGATAAGAGATCAAGTGTAATGTTGACGGTTCCTTCTAAGGAATTTTCAATCGGAACAAGCGCTGCAGGCATATGTAGATCAGCGACTGCTTGCAGGCAATCGGCAATCGTCGGATATTCAGTCAATTGCCGGTCGGGAAAAGCTAAACGAGCCAATTCTTCGCTATGTGTGCCGTGAGGACCGAGAAAGGCTAATTGGCGCATGATAGAGGTACTCCTCTCAAATATAAAGTAGAAGTAAGTGTAACACTTCTTGAATGAAAAAGCAATAAATTGAAAATTGATGTAAAGTGGATGCGTGGCCTTATGTTGAGAAACTGTAAGTGCGCTGTCGGGTATGGTACAATGATAACGAGGTGAGATTATAAGATGTTAAATATAGCAAAGGCAAAGTTGACTGCCTTATCGATTCATCGCGTGGGAAATCGGCTTAGAGACGAAGGTATGACTTTGTCCAACCAACCTTACCAAATTGAAGACGCCGAATTGGAGGAGGCGCTGCTCAAATATTTTTTGAGTTCATTTAAGACCGGCGCACTGCATCGCTTCGATCATCCGGCTGATTTACATTTAAATGAAATATATATGTATATCTGTGATATGTTTATCCGTGAGGAGTCGTTTCATCAACAGTCGCAGCATATTTGCCGGTATTTGTATGACGTTTCGGATCATCCGCAGATCAAGGGCGGTGAAGTTTACATCGCCCGTTTTAGTGATTGCGAAATTGATGGACAGTTGGTAGATGCGATTGGTATTTTTAAAACGGAACACAAGGCGACCTATCTCCAGGTAGAAGAGCGCGGCGCTCGGTTTTCGCTTGATTGTCATAAAGGCATCAATATCAAACGTTTGGATAAAGGCTGTCTGATTTTTAATCTGGATTCGATGGCTGGTTTTCGCGTTATGGCGGTTGACGGTATTTCAAAAAACGATGAAGCGCAATATTGGAAGGAGCGCTTCTTGCGCATTCAACCCGTGGCCGATGAATATTTTCATACTTTGAATTGCTTGGAAATTTGTCGCGATTTTGCGGAACAGGCTTGCGTGCAGGGCAAAGCAGACCGAAAAGATCAGGCGGTGCTGATGTCATCTGCGATTGGTTATTTCGGCCGCAGTGAAACCTTTAATATTGATGAATTCGCAGCCGAAGTCATCCGCGAACCGGAACGGATCCAAGAATTCAAAGAACATCGTGAATTATACCAAATGAATCAGGGCGCGCCTTCCGTAGATAGCTTTACTGTTTCTGCTCCGGCTTTGCGTAACGCGAAACGGCGCTATCGTAATCAGATAAAACTCGACACTGCGATGGAAATCCGTTTGAGCGAAGGGACAGAGGGGTTGGAAGATAATCTAGAACGTGGTTATGATGAAGCAAGAGGCATGTATTATTACAAATTATTCTTTCATAATGAACAATAAAGGTATCTTTGCAAGTGAGAACTGGTTTATAATGGGAAAAGATAGAAGGGGAAGCCGCTTTTGTAGAGAAACATTGCATTCATGAGTGAAAGGGGATAGTGAGCATGTTGAAACGTATTGCCATTATGACCAGCGGCGGTGATTGTCCGGGAATGAACGCCGCGATCCGCTCGGCGGTCCGCGTCGCGCTGCATGAAGGAATGGAAGTCTGGGGGATTTACAATGGCTATGCCGGAATGACTAATGATGAGATGGAGCAACTGACATCCCGCTCGGTCGGCGATATTATACAGCGCGGCGGAACTGTTTTGGGTACGGCGCGTTGTGAGGAATTCAAGACACCGGAGGGACGTCAAAAGGCTTTGGATAATCTAAGACGGCATGGCATTGAAGGCGTAATTGTGATCGGCGGCGATGGATCGCTCAGCGGTGCCAAGCTGCTGGCTGATATGGGCATGGCGGTTGTCGGATTGCCGGGAACGATCGACAATGATATATGGGGCACCGATTATACGATTGGTTTTGATACGGCGGTAAATACCGTGCTTGATGCGATCAATAAGCTGCGCGATACTGCATCCGCGCATCGGCGCGTGATTTTGCTTGAAGTTATGGGCCGCAATTCAGGTTGGATTGCATTGGCTTCCGGATTGGCCGGCGGCGCCGAACACATTCTGATTCCGGAAATGAAGATTGATCTGGATGATATTTGTCAGCAACTGATACAGTCGCGTGACAGCGGCAAGAAATACAGCATTATTGTCGTTGCCGAAGGTGCGGGAAGTGCGGCGGCAATCGGCGAGAAAATTGCGAAGGAAACCGGTGCAGAAACGAGAGTTTCGGTATTGGGGCATATACAACGTGGCGGTTCGCCGTCGGCGTTTGACCGGATTTTAGCAAGCATGCTTGCCGAACGTGCTGTTTTGGCTCTGTCGCAGGGCTTGTCAAACATCATGTTCGGCTACAAGACCGGTTTGATTGTCAATGTGGATCTCGGTGATGCTATCAGTTACAAAAAAGGCATTGACCCGACGATGTTTCGTCTGGCTACGTTGCTGTCGTAAGACACAGTAAAGCGACTGTTTTGATTTGCGAGAACAGTCGCTTTATTGTGTCTTTTAAGAGTTGGACAGAATTAAAACAGTGAAAGGGAAAAAAATACAAAAGACGGTTTGCCTTTGAAACGCAAGTCTGAAAATTGCAAGACAATTGTTGGCACGGAAATTGCTGTATTATTCAAGGTAGTGCGTCGAAATGGGGGTGGAGGCATGATCGGTGTTGTAATCGCGAGTCATGGTTTTTTGGCCAAGGCGCTGCTGGAAACTGCGGAAGATCTTCTTGGTAAGCAGTCAGCGGTTGCAGTGCTTTGCTTTGAGACCGGCGCAGCGCCGGCACGTTTGCAGGCGGAGCTGTTGCAGGCGGTGCACGAAGTAGAACAAGGGCAAGGCGTTCTGGTACTAGTCGATCTTGCCGGCGGCAGTCCATACAATGCTTCAGCGTGGCTCGCATGCAAAGGCGGGAAAATCGAAATCGTCAGCGGCGTCAACCTGTCCATGCTTACCGAGGTTTTAGCGATGCGGAACAGTCAATTGGACTTGCTGGCACAAGTTGCAATTGAAAGCGGGTGCGGCGGCATTTGCCGACTGCAGTTGCCGCGTTAAAGCTTTGGGCTGGGTTTTTCAATGAAGGCAAAGGAGAAGAGAGATGTCAATTGAACTGGTACGCATCGATGATCGCTTAATTCATGGTCAGGTCGTGATGGCTTGGCACAGGGCTTGTCCAGTCGATAGAATGGTCGTTGTCGATGATAGAGCGGCAAATGATGCAATTCGTAAAATGCTGCTTGAAACAGTTGCGCCGCAGGGCGTACGCGTTTCGGTGCTGACAAAAAAACAAGGCGCAGATGCGCTGCTGACTAATGCATATGGCGAGGAGCGTCTAATGTTGTTGGCGACAACGCCGATAACTCTGTTGGCCCTCATAGAGTGCGGCGTGGATTTAAAAGCGATAAATGTAGGCGGTTTGGGAACTGGGCCTGGGAAAAGACAACTTACACCTGCTGTAGCGGTCGATCAGGAAGAAGAAGCTGCATTTGCAGAACTTCAAAAGCTTGGCGTACAGCTGCAAATTCAAACTATTCCAAGTGACTTGCCGCTTGCGCTGAGCGATGTTTTGCCGAAGAGAGAAGCGTAACAAAAAATAAAAATAAAGTGAGGAAATTTATCATGACACAAGAAATGACGTTAAACATTCAAAACCAAGCCGGGGTTCATGCTCGTCCTGCAGCGATGCTGGCACAGAAAGCCGCTGAATTCAAATCGCAAATTTTGATTCATAAAGCCGATCGTCAGGCGAATGCGAAAAGCATCATTAGCATTATGGGGCTAGGCATCCAATGTGGTGATCAAGTCATTCTAAAGGTTGAAGGGCCGGATGCTGAACTGGCAGTAGGCGCGTTATCCCAATTGGTGAATGACAAGTTTGGGGAGGCGTAAGGGTATGGAGTTGAAAGGAATTGCCGCATCTGCAGGGTATGCGTTGGGACATGTTTGCTTTCTCAAAGAAATAAGCAATGATTTTGCGGCGACGGTTTTACCGGAACAGCGCGAAGCGGAACGGGAACGTTTTCTTGCGGCTCAGGTAAAAGCCCGTCTTGCACTGGAAGAATTAAAAGAAAAAGCGGCAAAAACAATGGGCGCGCATCAGGCAGAAGTGTTTGCTGCACATCAAATGATGCTCGAAGATCCGACACTGATGGAAGGTATCTTTGAGAAAATTGATTCCGCTTCAGCCAGCGCGGAAGCGGCTGTCAGCGAAACGGTCGAAACGATTGCGGCCATGTTCAGTGCGATGAATGATGATTATATGCGTGAACGCGCTGCGGACATCAAGGACATTGGATTACGCCTCCTGCGTATCTTGCAAGGCATTGAAGATGCCGCTGCCTATCAGGGCATTTTGGCGGCGCAGGACTTACTGCCTTCAGATACCGCGTCGCTGGATCTTGATAAAGTGTTCGGCTTTGTGACGGCGCTTGGCGGCAAGACTTCCCATAGTTCGATTTTAGCGCGTGCGGCAGGAATCCCGGCTGTTGTCGGCCTTGGCGCGCAACTGGCGGAACTCAAGGATGGCGATATGCTGATTGTCGATGGTCACGCGGGTAGCGTGCTGGTAAATCCGGCGCAAGAAGTCATCGAAGAATACCGTCTGCGTCAGCAACGGGAAAAACAATTGGCTGCTCGCTTAGCAGAAATCGCTCACCTGCCGTCGGTCACTACCGATGGCTATGAAGTGGAACTGGCCGCGAATATAGGCACGCCGGAAAATATGACGAAGGCTGTCGCAGCCGGTGCTGAAGGCGTTGGCTTGTTCCGAACTGAGTTCTTGTTTTTGGATAAAACATCCGTACCGACCGAAGAGGAACAGTATCAGGCATATAAGACTGTCCTCGAAGCGTTACCAAAAGGCAAAATCGTGATTCGGACGCTGGATGCCGGAGGCGATAAGCAACTGTCCTTTATCGGCGGATTGAAAGAAGAAAATCCGGCATTGGGGCTTCGTGCTATTCGGTTATGTCTTGTCTATCGTGATGTTTTCAAGACGCAATTGCGTGCGTTGCTTAGAGCGGGGGTTCACGGCAACTTGCATATCATGTTCCCTATGATTGCAACGCTTGAGGAACTGAGAACGGCCAAGAGTCTTTTGCAAGAAGCGGCGGCAGAGTTGACGGCCGAAGGCGTGGTTCATCGCAAAGATGTTCCTGTCGGAATCATGGTCGAAGTTCCTGCGGCAGCAATGCTTGCAGACGAACTTGCGCAAGAAGTGGCTTTCTTCAGCATTGGCACCAATGATTTGGTTCAGTACACAATGGCGGCGGATCGCATGAATGAACATGTGGCAACGCTGAGTGATTATTTCCAACCGCCGGTAATCCGTCTGATCGGTCAAGTGGCCAAAGCGGCGGAACGTCATGGTAAGTGGGTCGGCATGTGCGGTGAAATGGCAGGTGACGTGCTTTCGACGCCGCTTCTTTTGGGGCTTGGGCTTACTGAATTGTCTATGAATGCGCGGTCGATTCCGCTGGTGAAATATCGCGTGCGGCAACTGCAACAGACGGATGCGAAGGAGTTAGCGGAACAAGTGTTGAAGTTATCTACAGCGTCTGCAATCAAAGCGGCATTGGAAAACTTTTCGACTCGATTTGCAGACTGATGAGGCAGAGGGGGACAATGAAGTGTTGAAAAAAATTGCGGTAATGACCAGTGGCGGAGACAGTCCGGGAATGAATGCGGCTATTCGGGCGCTTGTCCGGGTGGCCATGCATGAAGGCGTCGAAACATGGGGGATTTATGACGGTTATTCTGGCATGGTGGAAGACCGCATGGTGAAGCTTGATTCGCGTGCGGTTGGCGATATCATTCAACGCGGCGGTACCATTTTAGGCACAGCGCGTTGTGAAGAATTCCGGACGCCGGAAGGACGCGCTAAAGGTCTTGAAAACATGCGGCGCAGGGGTATCGAAGGATTGGTCGTCATTGGCGGCGACGGTTCGCTGACAGGTGCCACGCTACTGGTGAAAGAAGGGTTTCCGGTTGTCGGATTGCCGGGAACGATTGACAATGATATATGGGGAACCGATTACACAATTGGCTTTGATACCACTGTCAATACCGTAGTCGATGCGATTAACAAACTTCGCGATACGGCCTCGGCGCACGGGCGGGTTATTGTGATTGAAGCGATGGGGCGTCACTCGGGCTGGATTGCTATGACGGCTGGTTTGGCCGGTGGTGCGGAACAAATACTCGTGCCTGAAATGGCCGTCAGTATTGAAGATACGATTGCGAAACTTAAGCAATCCAGAGCTTCAGGGAAAAAGTACAGCATTATCGTTGTGGCGGAAGGCGTCGGCAATACGGCTGAACTAGGTAAACGGATCGAGGAGGAAACCGGACTCGAAACACGTGTTTCGATTTTAGGACACATTCAACGTGGCGGATCCCCGAGCGTATTCGATCGTATTTTAGCCAGTACGTTAGCAGAACGTGCTGTAATGGCACTTTTATCCGGGATTTCCGGCGTGATGTTTGGCTCGCGAAATGGCGCGGTCGTCTCGATTGATATGGAAGATGCGATTTCGCATAAAAAAACATTGGATACTTCCTTGTTTCGCTTGGCAAACTTGCTGGCGCAATGAGCGAAAACAAAAGGGCGGATCGCTATGCGGTCTGCTTTTTGTTATGCAGAGAAGAAAAGACATTGCCGAACATGTTATAATATAAAGATAGTGTAATTTGAAACGAGGAGTCGGCAAATGAAGCGGCAATGGAGAGTCTTGGCGGCATTGGAAGAGATGTGTCGCATGCAATTAAATAAAGAAAGTTTTGCAGGACATCAGCCGGTTGGCTTTACCGCCGAAGAAGTAGCGCAAGCGAGCTTTTGTTCGCGCAGCAATGCAAGCAGTGATTTGAATGCGCTGCATCGGGAGGGGGCTGTTGTTAAGATCGTCAGCCGTGCGGCGTATTATCTGCCGTTGAATTGGTTGGAAGAACTGTTTCCGGAACGAAAAGGAACCTTGCCTCAGGTGATGCGTCACCATAAAGAACTTTTTGAAAAGACGTTGCTGCAACCAATCGCTAAAAAGGCTGAGCGAACGACAGCGCAAGATTCTTTTACGGAACTGATTGGGCATCAGGGTAGCTTGAAACCTGCAATTGAACAGGCTAAAGCGGCGATACTGTATCCACCGAAGGGCTTGGATACGCTGCTGGTCGGAGTGACGGGTGTGGGGAAAACGTTGTTTGCCGAAAAGATGTTTCAGTTTGCCGCTTGCCAGGAAAAAGTGAAGTCGGGGCAATCATTGGTGGTTTTCAATTGCGCAGATTATGCGGCGAATCCACAATTATTATTGTCGCAGTTGTTCGGTCATACCAAAGGAGCTTTTACTGGCGCAGAACGGGAAAAAATCGGTCTGGTGGAACAAGCCGATTGTGGCATGCTTTTTTTAGATGAAGTACACCGTCTGCCACCGGAAGGGCAGGAAATGCTCTTCTATCTGCTCGACCGCGGTGAATTCAGGCGACTTGGCGAAGCCGGAACGCTTCGGCGGGCAAAAGTGAGAGTTGTCGCCGCGACAACAGAAAATCCGGATTCGGCCTTGCTCAGAACTTTCTTGCGGCGGATTCCGGTCGTCATACAATTGCCGCAACTGGCGGAACGTCCGTTGGAGGAAAGGCTGGAATTGATTCGCTACTTACTCGCGCGCGAGGCCGTGCATATTCAAGGCGGTGTCGCCGTAAGTCAAGAAGCGCTCTGGGCACTGCTTTTATATCGCTGTCCTGGAAACGTTGGCCAATTGCGCAATGATCTTCAGCTGGTCTGTGCGAAAGCTTTTTTGTATCGTGAAGAAGGCGACGCAGAAGTCTGCATCGGTTATGAAGCGTTGCCGCTTAAGATCAAGCAAGCGATTGTGTATGATCAAACAAAGCGACTGGAGACAAATCGTGTTTTGTGCCAATTAGGCGGAACCTTGCAGATCAGGCCCGATGGTCAGGCTGCCCAAGGTGAAAGCAATCGACGATTGCCGGAGGGGTTTTATCATACGATTGCCGAAAGAATGCGCTTTTTGAGAAATCAGGGGATTGATGCGGAAGAAATCGTGCAATGCGTGGAAATGGAAGTCGATAACTATTTTAAACGACTCAGCCCGCAAGATACGGATCTTTCATCGGATCGTTTACGGAGCATGCTGGCGGGAGATTTTCTGGCGGTATTTGATGCGGCTTGCAATCGCGTGCAAACGAGCGGAATGCCAATCAGCCGTCAGCTGTATTATGCGTTGGCTGTCCATACGGCGGCGACGGTAGAACGTTTACGCAGTAACTTGCCAATTATGAATCCGCGCGCAGAAAGCATTCGTCAAGAATATCCCAAGGCGTACGAAGTTGCCGCTGAAATGGCGAAGATGATCGGCACAGGTATGAACGTGGTTATGCCGGAGGCGGAGATCAGTTTCATTGCACTGATGCTGGCGACTTTTGATCAACGCCAGGAAAACCAGGAACGTAAGGTAGGCGTAGTTGTCATTGCGCATGGAGATTCAACCGCGAGCAGCATGGTTGATTTTGCAAATCGCTTGCTTGGCGTCAAACATGCGAAAGCGATTGATATGCCGCTAGAGACAGATGTAGGGCAAGTGAAGGCAATGGCAAGCCATCTTGTGCAAGAGGCGGATGAAGGCAAAGGCGTTATCCTGTTGGTTGATATGGGATCTTTATCCGGGCTGGCGGAAAAACTGGCGCGGGAAAGCGGCGTTGTCGTCCGGGGCGTTGAAATGGTAACGACATTAATGGTGCTGCATGTACTGCATAAAGCTATTTTGCCTCAGTATGATTTAAACAGTGTTTATCGCGCTGCATGGGATGTACGGAGCATGTTGCAAACGACTCCTCATATCGCAGAGAGAGTAGCCGGGAAAAAAGATCGGGCGTTGGTGACGACCTGTTTCACAGGACAGGGAGCCGCTGCAAAGATAAAGAAAATGCTGGAAAAACTATTGCAGCAATGGCAAGTCAATACTATTCGGGTGATTCCGATTGAGGCGGGAAGCCGTGATGTTCTTCAAACACGCTTGGGGCAATTGCAGCAATCCTATGATATTATTGCCAGTGTGGGCAGCATTGATCCGGAAATAGCCGAAAAACCGCACATCTCATTAGAAACGCTGTTGCAAGATGGAACAGGAAATGCTCTGAGGAAACTTGTTTTGACGGGAACAGGCGATGTTTCGCTAGAAGTGAAGACGGAAAACATGGATTGGGAAATGCTGCATGCTGTGGTCGGGGATATGCTGGATGAGTTTCTTACGTTCGTTAATCCGCGTAAGGTGGTGGAAACGCTGGCGGAATGCCTGAAACTTGTCGAAGAGGGTATGGAATTTCGCTTTAGCTCGTCAGGCATGGTGCGAATGATGGTGCACTGCGGCTGTATGGTGGAACGCATTTTAACTAATGCAACAATCAGTTATCCTGAAGTAGAGTTGTTTAAAACGGAATATCAGTCCGAATACCAAACGATAAAAACGGCATTTATGATGGCGGAAAAACAATTCTTTATTGAAATCACAGCTGCAGAAATTTGCCATTTGATCGAAATCTGTAATATGGAACGCCAAAAATTCCGTATGACGGGATTGAACTAACGAAAAACTGCGTCGAAATCTGATTTCGACGCAGTTTTTTGTTTAAGGAGTGTTAGTAATCGGTAGCACCGAGGTTTGGCGATTTGCGCAGATGCTCCAACATTTCGTTCAATTCATCTGGTAAGACGAGCTTGTCGATAAGATCGGCAAATTTGATGTCGTTATCAGAATAGAGTATCGCAATGACATAACGGACGGCTTTGGCTGAAAATCCGGCATTACAAAGCGCGGCTTCCAGATCATGATAAACAATCGTGGTACTGCTTTGGCTTTTTTTGATGACTGGGCTTAGAATGTCGCCTGCGGTTTGCAAGTCGCGGGTTGAAAGATTGGCATGTAAACGCCATAATTCACTTAAGGGCAACAAGTTTTCCTTTTCGGCAAATTTGAGTGCGACTTTGAATGCAAATTCATTTTTTTCTTCAAACGAAATAGGCATAGCCCTCACCCTTTCCTTTGTTATTTATTTACAGTATAGCTCGATTTTCCTGAAATTGTCAATGGATTGGAATTAAAGGATAATTATTATCAGTAAATAATTTTAAAAAATAAATTGTGATTTGATATCAGTTGTGATATCATGAGACCAAGACAAAGTACTGACGAATAATGAAAGTCAGTTACAAAAAAGAGAGGGGTAATGTAGCGATGATTAGTGTGAAAATGCAAGAGGCGATTAATAATCAAGTACAGGAAGAACTGTATTCAGCATATCTTTATTTGGCAATGGCTGCAGACAGCGAGGAAAAAAACCTTAAGGGGTTTGCCAACTGGCTGCGTGTCCAATATCAGGAGGAGACAGGACATGCGATGAAATTGCATCAGTATGTACTGGAGCGCGGCGGCAAGGTTAGCCTCAAAGCGATTCAGGCGCCGCCGGCCGAATTTGGCACTCCTTTACAAGTCTTTGAGCAAGTGCTAAAGCATGAGCAACACGTAACTAGTTTAATCAATAAATTGTATGAGACCGCGGTTAGTGAAAAAGATTATGCTGCGCAGATTTTTCTCCAGTGGTTCATCGAAGAACAAGTTGAAGAAGAAGGCAATGCAACAGAAATCTTGGAAAAACTAAGAATGGTCGGCGAGCGAAGCGGCGCGGTATTGTATCTGGATAAAGAATTAAAAAAACGTGTTGCAGAATAAGGTTTGAAAAAGCAGCAGGCGTTATCTAACGATAGCGTCTGCTGCTTTTTATTTTGAGATATCTATAGAGGAGAAAATAAACAGCGTTGTTAAATGGATAAGATTAGTTTACAAGAATGAACTGGTAGAAAATACAAGACGCTGAAAAAACGTTTTTAAAATATTTAAATTCACTAATGACGACATTCTTGGCAGGAAAATCGCGGGAAAAGATGAATTAGGAGAACAGGAAGATGTGACAGAAGCAACAGGGCTCTCTGGAATGAAGTGCGCAAATCAACACCCGTGCTGACTGGACATATCAACCACTGTGGTGATACAATTTTAGTTGGGTAAACGATTACCTGGTTAGGGGGAGCGATTTTGGAATTATCAACGATTATTGGTTTGCTGTTGGGAACGCTTGGTCTGGGGACCGGGATGGCATTGAAAGGGGTTGGCCCATCAGCACTGCTTAACCCTGCAGCTATCATAATTATTTTAGTAGGGACATTGGCTTGTGTCTTTAATGCATTTCCAATGGAAAATATCAAAGGCGCTGGTGCATTATTTCGGAAGCTTTTCAAAAAACAGGTTCTGATTTCAAAAGTGGAGTTATTAAAACTATTTGTTGAATTATCGCAAACCGCACGTAGGGAAGGCATTTTGGCGTTGGAAAGTCGTGTCGAGGATATCCCGGATCAGTTTTTACGTACGGGACTGAACATGGTAATTGACGGCTTGGATCCTGATTTTGTCGGTGATGTGTTGGAAGCCGAAGTGCATGGCATGGAAGACCGACATCGCGACGGAGCCGCTATTTTTAGTCAGGCGGGGATGTATGCGCCGACGCTGGGTGTACTGGGAGCGGTTGTTGGACTGATTGCCGCACTGGGCAATCTGGCGGACATTGACAAGCTCGGTGTTGCAATTGCAGCGGCATTTGTCGCAACCTTGATGGGGATTTTTACTGGTTATGTTTTGTGGCATCCTTTTGCCAACAAATTAAAAATGCTTTCGAAGAAGGAAGCGGAAGTACGTAAGATGATGGTGGAAGGGGTTCTGTCCCTTCAGGCAGGCGATTCGCCGACTGCAATTGAAGCCAAACTGATGGTCTTTATTGCGCAGAAGGAACGTGACCTTCTTAAACAGGCGAAAGCGGGGGAATAGAATATGAGCCGGAAAAAACATCGCGAGGCTCATCATGAAGATCATATTGATGAAACTTGGCTGATACCTTATGCGGATTTGCTCACATTGCTGTTGGCGTTGTTCATCGTGTTGTTCGCATCGGCGGAAGTGGATCAGAAAAAATTCGATCATATGGCCTATGCGCTGAACCAGGCTTTTAGCGGTAGCCCGTCCGTCTTTGACAAGAACCAAGCCATGGTTGATGAAGCCCAATCTGGAAATCCGCAAATGTCGTCCGAAGAAAACAGACAGCAACAGCAGCTGCAGGAAACAATTCAATTGTTGGAAGCTAAAAAAGCGGTTGACCGCTATATCCAAGAAAATAAATTAGCCGGTGATCTAAACACGGTAATGACCGAGGATGGTCTGATGATTCGGATTAAAGACTCTGCGTTATTTAACTCAGGCAGTGCGGAACTGCTCCCTGATTCCCAGCGTTTAACGGCGCAGGTCGCTAAGATGCTGCTCGTTATTCCGCAAAAAGTCGTCGTATCTGGACATACGGATAATGTTCCGATCAATACGCGTGACTTCCCTTCTAACTGGGAGTTGAGTTCAAAGCGATCGATCAACTTTATGAAGCAGATTCTTTCGCAAGAAGATTTGAAACCAGAGCGTTTTAGCGCTATCGGCTATGCTGAATATCGTCCGATTGCACCAAACGATACAGAGGATGGTCGGCAAAAAAATCGACGGGTAGAAGTCCTGATCATGAGGAATTATCGCTAGTCAGGAATAAGCGACCTTGCGCCAGCAAGGCCGCTTTTCTGCATATTTGCTGGCAAAAGCCTGTTAATCCTGATAGAATACAGGTATGGTTTTACGGAGGTGGCAGGATTGATTCTTGGGATTGGAACCGATGTTATTGAAATTGACCGAATTAAAAAGGCGATTCAAAATCCAGCCTTCTTGGAACGTGTGTTTAGTCCGAATGAGAGAACGTATTGTAATGGACGGGGGAAACAGGCTTTCGCCTCTTACGCGGCTCGCTTTGCCGGTAAGGAAGCTGTAATGAAGGCGCTGGGAACTGGGCTTAGCGGTGGTAAATTGGTGGAAATAGAAATCATGCCGGATGCTAAAGGCAAACCGGTTGTATCATTGACGGGCGCGTTTGATAAAATTGCGAATGAGATCGGCGTGCAAAAAATATATCTGTCGTTATCGCATTGTCGGGAATATGCGACTGCGCAGGCGGTGGTGTGGGGGAAATAATGGTATGAAAATAGCAATGACTTCGGAAATGAAGGAAATTGACCGTCGTACAATTGAAGAATATGGCGTAGCAGCGCTTGCGTTGATGGAGAATGCCGGCGTGGAAGTGATGCGCCAGATAGAACAATTATTGGGCACGCTGGAACAAAAAAAGGTTTGTGTCTTTTGCGGCAAGGGAAATAATGGCGGAGACGGTTTTGTGGTTGCTCGTCATTTGCATAATCAAGGAGTTAAAGTGAAAGTGTTCCTTTGGGGAAACCGTCAGGAAATGAAAGCGGAAGCAGCAGCTAATTTGGCTGTTTTAGAAAAAATGGAACTCGATATCATGGATATTAAAGGAGAACGCGACTGGGACAAAGCGAAACTGGCGATTGCCTTTTCCGACTGTTTGGTAGATGCGTTAGTGGGGATTGGTTTTGCCGGCAAAGTGGAAGGTGATTTGGCGCAGTTGCTTCAATTAATGAATAAAGGCGGAAAACCGATTGTTGCAGTGGATATTCCGTCGGGTGTACGGGCTGATAACGGGCAGGTCTCGACGGTGGCCGTGTCGGCAGTCCATACCGTAACGCTGGGTTTACCTAAACCAGGCTTATTCTTGTTTCCTGGTGCAGAGCATAGCGGCGGCATAAGTGTGGCCGATATCGGTATTCCCTTACCGCTCTTGACCAATCAAGAAATACGTCAGGATCTTGTTTTGCCGGAAAGGGTACAGAGCATGTTGCCCAAACGGAAAGTAGATGCGCATAAAGGGCAATGTGGTCATGTCTTGGTTGTTGCTGGAGCAGAGGGATATACGGGAGCGGCTGTTTTGGCTGCGCAAGGAGCGCTTCGTTCTGGTGCGGGGTTGGTAACATTGGCTGTTCCGCGTGCGATATACCCGATTGTCGCTGCAAAAGTGACGGAGGTCATGGTTCAGCCATTAGAGGACGAAGGAAAGGGCTATATAGGTGTGGAGGCGCTGACTCGTTTATCAGAGCTGCTGGAAAAAGCCGATGTGCTGGCAATCGGTCCAGGCCTTGGTGCTCATGAAGAAACGATAGATGTAATTCGAGTGTTGTTGGAAACGGCAACCTGTCCGATGATTATTGATGCAGATGCTCTCCGGGCCTTTACGTTACCGGAGAAAAAAAGGGTACAAACGAAAGCAATTCCCGTATTGACGCCTCATCCAGGCGAGATGTCGCGCATGACAGGTTTAGCTACGGAAGATATTAACGCAAATCGCATCGCGATTGCTCGCCGCTTTGCGGAGGAATGGGCGTCAATTGTTGTTTTAAAGGGAGCAAGGACAGTCATTGCCTTTCCGGATGGTGAAATTCACGTCAATCTTTCGGGGACGGAGGGGATGGCGAGCGGCGGTATGGGCGATGTTTTGACAGGCGTAATCGCGGGCTTTATCGGGCAAGGATTATCGAGTCATCAAGCGGCTATTGCGGGGACGCATCTTCATGGCGTAGCGGCTGAGAAGGCAGCTCTGCAAGGGGTGCAGGGAATGACGGCCGGTGATGTTTTGGCTGTTTTGCCGGAAGTTTTATTAACCGCTCTAAAAGGGCAATAAGAAAAGGTGAAGGAGGTGTTGCAGTGGCTCGTATGCTAATAAGCAGTATTTGTTTTTTGCTTTTGCTTTGGGTGAATGGAGCCGCTGCGGCAGCTGTCGCTGACTCGACTAATTCATTCAAGAAGAATGCCAAGCCGGAATTAACGAATTTGCGTTCTTCCTATATAAAAAATGATGTGACGACAGGCGGCGCAAAATTAAGATTGGTGGTCGATTCGAGCGGACCGGTGAAGGCGGTAGGACGATTAGAAAATAAGAACGGCCTGCAACTGGTAATCGATATCACTGGCGCGGCAAGCGCGAATATCGAGACAAAGACTGCGTTAAAGGGCGATGTTGCCGAACAAGTTTGCGCTAAGCGTCTCGATGAGAATACGCTGCGCCTGGAAGTCGATCTGGCGGAGGCCATTGAGGCTAAGGATTACCGGGTCTTTACTTTGCAGCCGGATTTGAAAAATGATAAACCTTTCCGCGTCGTGGTTGACATCAATAAAGCCAAACCGAAACCAAATTATCGATTTACTGCAGGGCTGAAAAACAAAGTGATCGCCCTTGATCCGGGTCATGGAGGCAGTGACCCCGGTTCAATTGGGCAACGCGGCACGAAGGAAAAAGAACTGACGTTAGCCGTTGCGTTGCGAGTGAAGGGGTTGCTGGAAAAATCTGGTGCGCGCGTCGTTATGACGCGCCAAAATGACCGGGATGTGTTCGGTCCTAACGCCAGTGCAGTGGATGAACTTCAGGCGAGAACCAACATTGCGAATAGAGCAAAGTCGGATGTGTTCGTCAGTATTCACATCAATTCTTTTCAAGACCGTAGTGTCGGAGGCACATCGAGCTACTATTATCCCAAAAGCGATTATGACCTGATGCTGGCGCGAACGGTGCAAGCGGGAATGTTGAAAGCCGGCAGTGTTGATGATCGCGGTGTCAACTCGGCGCGATTTTATGTAGTGCAGCATGCCTTGATGCCGGCCGTATTGACGGAATTAGCGTTCATTTCTAATCCGGAAGAAGAAAAGCTGTTAAGGACAGAATCTTTTCAACAAAAAATGGCAGAAGGCATCGTAGAAGGCTTGGGTGTCTTTTTTGCTCAGGCGGCGCAAAAAGGGGGCGGTGTGCGGTGAAGAAATTACTGCGTTATGGAGTCTTAGGTATACTGGCGATATTTTTTTTACTAGCTGCCGGATGCAGCGGTGCTGCTACGACGCAGAAAGAAAGTACGCCGCCGCTTGTTGCCGGCAGTCCTGAAAATGATGTGAGCAAGCAGAAACTGACTGTTTATTTTGCGACAAAAGATGCTAATCATGTTGCGCCGGAAGTCGTTTTTGTGCCAAAGACCGATAATCCGGCCCAAGTAGCGCTCGAACATCTGTTGGCGGGCCCGAAGAGCGCCAATTTGCTTGCGGTAGCCACTGCGGATGTGAAGCTGAAGCGAATCTGGGTAAAAGAACATACGGCATATCTTGATTTCTCGGATGGTCTGTTGAAGAAAGCACCGGGTGGCTCCGCATATGAGCGACTGTTCGTTGGTGCGGTGGTCAATACATTAACCGAATTCCCCAATATCACGAGTGTACGTTTTCTGGTGGAAGGGAAAAACATCGACACGATTACAGGCCATCTGGATTTGAGTGAGCCGGTACGGCGGGACGAGGCATTAATTAAGCGACCATGAGAGGCGGCGACTTGTTTGCCGCCCAAATTATTCTTGCATGCGGTGATTTTCCAAATAGGCGGTGAAGAAATGGATATTAGGCAAATTGGCGAATTCGGTCTAATTGAGAGGATTCGTGAAGATGCAATTGTGGAAGCAGCTACTGTTGTGGCGGGAATTGGTGATGATGCGGCTGTCGTATTAGCCACGCCGAAGCACTTTCAACTGTTAACGACGGATATGCTGGTCGAAAGTGTACATTTTGATTTGTCGACAATCAGTCCATGGCAGCTCGGCTACAAAGCGATTGCCGTGAATTTGAGCGATATAGCCGCCATGGGCGGAATTCCACGTCAGGTGTTGATATCATTGGCGCTGCCAAGCGATGTGACGATTGAATTCGTAGATGGACTGTATCAAGGGATAAAAGAAATTTGCCGTCAGCATGTGGTCAATATTGTAGGCGGTGATACGGTTTCAAGTCCGAATGGCATCGTGATAAACGTAGTTGTTCTTGGTGAAGTTGAACCGGCTTATTTACAGCGGCGCAGCGGGGCAAATGCAGGCGACTTGATCGTCGTAACAGGAAATTTAGGTGATTCGTCAGCCGGCCTAGAACTACTGCAACGAGGCAGATGGGAAGAGTTTAAATTTGCTTGGCCGTTGGTGACGAGTCATCTTACGCCACGCCCACATCTTAAAGAGGGGCGAGTTCTTGCAGCGCATACGGCGACCAGCATGAATGATATCAGTGACGGCCTAGCCAGTGAAGCGAACGAAATTGCCAATGCTAGCCAGGTTTGTCTGCGTATCGATGCAGAAAGGATTCCTGTCTCGACGGAACTGCGTGAAGCTGCAATTCACTTGGGGAAAGATTCGCTTGAATATGCTCTTTATGGTGGTGAAGACTATAAACTGTTGGCGACGCTGCCGCCAGAAGCACTGGCCGCTGTAAGCGCGCAGGTGGATGTTACGGTGATTGGCGTTGTGGAAAAAGGGGAGCCTGGCGTATTTCTTCTGGAAGAAAACGGCGCTTTATTGCGTCTTGAGGCGAAAGGCTATAATCATTTTAGGCAGAACGAAAAAGGAGAGCATGATGTGGCAATGTAGCACTAAATCGCCGGAGGAAACGCAACAACTGGCAGTGTTGTTAGCGCGGCATTTACCATCTAGGGCGGTTGTCTGCCTAGCCGGAGATCTCGGGGCCGGAAAAACGCTGTTTGTCAAGGCTTTAGCTGCGGCGCTCGGCGTAGAAGAAGAGGTGACGAGTCCGACTTTTACGCTGGTTAATGTTTATCAGGGGCGCCAGGTTATCTACCATTTTGACTTATATCGCCTGGCAATGCTTGAACAACTTGTGGATATTGGCTTCGAAGAATATGTGAATAGTGACGGCATTTGCCTGATTGAATGGCCGGATGAATTTCGGGCGGCGATGCCGGAACAATACTTATGGATTGAAATCAGCATAGCGGGAGAAAATCTGCGTAATTGGCGATTCTTACCACAAGGGGCTGAATATGAAGTGATCAGTGAGGAGTTGAAGAAATCGTGCCCATACTTGCGCTAGATACAGCAACCATGGTTTCCGGCGTCGCATTGGCTGCGCAGGGGAAGGTGATTGCGGAATTAACATTGCAAATCGGCAAAACGCATTCAGAAATGCTTTTGCCGCATATAAAAGAATTGCTCAATATGGCGGGAATTGATAAAAAAGAATTGCGCGCGGTAGCGGTCAGTATCGGTCCAGGATCGTTTACCGGATTGCGTATCGGGCTGGCGACGGCAAAGGCACTTGCTTATGCATTGAAGATCCCGCTTATCGGCGTCTCTACGCTGGAAGCCCTTGCGTATGGTGCGGCGACTCCCGGAGCGCTAATTGTTCCGTTGCTTGATGCGCAAAAGGGCAATGTTTATTATGCCGCTTTTGGCTGGGATGCAAATGGTTTGCGCGAAGAGCGGGCGGCAGGCGTTGCAGCAATAGAAGATATTCTTGCGCAGTTAGCGCAAGAAAAACGCCCAGTTATGGTACTCGGTGAGGCAGCTGTCTTGCATCGGGATAAAATTTTGGCAATGAAAGGCGAGGGAATCTGTCTTGCGCCGGGACATATCGTGATATCACGCGCCTCCAGTGTAGCCTTGCTGGGTGAAATGATGTTGCAGCAAGGACTGGTTTCGGACACGATGGCGTTAGAACCGCTTTATATCCGCCGATCAGAGGCTGAAGTCCTCTGGGAAAAAAGGCATGGTACAGCAACGTGAACACAACAGTTGTATTTCGCCGGATGAATCTGGCAGATGTAGATGGTGTTCTGGCAGTGGAGCAAGCCACCTTTTCGGTTCCTTGGTCAAGAGATGCGTTTGTAGGCGAAATGAACAATGAGCTGGCCATGTACATTGTTGCCTTGGAAGGCGGTAAAATTATTGGCTATGCTGGTGCTTGGGTTATCGTTGATGAAGCGCATGTGACGAATGTCGGCATTATAGCCGAGTGGCGCGGTCGCGGCTTAGGCGAGCGCTTAATGCGTGAATTGATTGCCAAAGTTAAGGCGCGGGGCGCAACGGCGATGACGCTTGAAACCCGTGTTTCCAACCGGGTTGCACAATCGCTGTACGGCAAACTTGGCTTTAAGTCAGCCGGATTCCGCCGCAAATACTATACGGATAATCAGGAAGATGCACTTATTATGTGGTGCGAAAACTTGCCGTGAGTCAATAAGATAAATAGGGGGTAAAGTGCGTGCAGACAAAAAAACTCTGTCTTACGCTGGCGATAGAAACCAGTTGCGACGAAACATCGGCAGCCGTGCTGCTCAATGGGAGGCAGGTGCTTGCCAATGTAATTTCATCACAAATTCCTTTGCACCAAAAATATGGCGGCGTTGTACCTGAAATTGCGTCACGCAAGCATATTGAAAATGTACTGCCGGTGATTGATGAGGCGTTGCAGGAAGCGGGCGTAACACTGGCGGATATTGACGTGATTGGCGTAACGTATGGTCCGGGGTTGGTCGGTGCGCTGTTGGTAGGCGTTGCAGCAGCCAAAACGTTGGCGTATGCCAGCGATAAACCGTTGGTAGCCGTCAATCATCTGGAGGGACATATTTTTGCCAACTTTATAAGCCATCCTGAACTCGAACCGCCGTTTGCCGCGCTTGTCGTGTCTGGCGGACATACGTCGCTTGTTCATGTAAAAGATTACAATTCCTTTTCATTGCTTGGGCAAACTGTGGATGATGCGGCAGGAGAAGCGTTCGACAAAGTTGCGCGTGTTTTAAAGCTGCCGTATCCTGGCGGCCCGCATATTGACCGTTTGGCAAAAGAGGGTAATGGACAAGCGATTGCTTTTCCAAGAGCATTGGCGCAAAAGAACAGTATGAATTTCAGCTTTAGTGGCTTAAAGTCGGCAGTCCTCAATTATTTGAACAGTGCGATGCAAAAAGGTGAAACAATTGTGGCGGCTGATGTGGCAGCTAGTTTTCAATCGGCGGTGGTTGATGTCCTAGTAATAAAAGCGATGCAGGCGTGTGAAATCTGTCAAAGCAAGAAGCTGGTATTGGCTGGCGGCGTAGCCGCAAATTCGGCTCTGAAAAAAGCATTGGCAGAAGAGTGCCGGGAACGCGGTTATGAATTTTTTTATCCGGAACCTGTTTTGTGTACAGATAATGCGGCGATGATCGCCAGTCGAGCGCATTATCAATACCGAGAAGGCTTGGTAGCCGAATTGGATTTAAATGCGGTGCCTTCTTTGAAGCTAATCGATGCAAATTTAGCAGATTGATAAAAACCAACATAAAGGATAATTCTTCTGTGAGGTAAAAAGGAGCGTGATCGGGTGGAAACGGCGGGAGAAATTTGTCGGCGGCAAATGTTATTGGCGCCGGCTCAGATTGCGGTGCTGGATCGCGTAGCAGCGGCCTTGGAGTTAGTCAGCGATTTAGCTCACTCCCAGGTTACGGTTTATATAAAGGGATCTGAAGCCGGGACGCTCGTTGTGGCTGCACAGGTTCGTCCGCATACAACGTTTGTCCAACACCGTTCGAATCTGGCGGGTACTGTGGTGCATGGCAGCGAAGAACCGTTGGTTTGGCGTACGATGAGCAGCGGCCAACCCATCAGTGGGCAACGTGAATGGGCGCTCGGCATGCTGATGAAAATGCAGACCTATCCGCTTCGTGATGCTGCGGGGGCGCTGATAGCAGTCGTCAGTTTTGAGACGACGCTTGATGAAGCGCGCGCAGAAGGCCATGAATTGTTAATTGAAACGGCGTATTGGCTGTTGGCGGCGGTAGGCATAGCCGCCAGTTCTACTTTGTACCGTTCTCTCACTGCCAGTGATGGCGTCATCTTGGTCAGTGCGGAAGGGAAAGTCATTTTTGCTAATTCTGCAGCCGACAGTTTGTACAAGGTGCTTGGTGTGGGTAATGTAGTGGGCCGACGAATCTACGAACGGCAGCTTCATATGCGGTTACTGCAGAAAGCAGTTAATAATCGTGAAGTCTATGAGGCGGAATTGGCAGTTGGACCGCTCGTTATTACGCAACGAGCCATTCCTATTTTGCGTGAAAATGAAGTGCGACGGGCAATCCTGATTGTAACGGATCGCACGGAATTGAAAAAAAAAGAACGGGAATTACTGATAAAGTCAGCGGTCATACAGGAAATCCATCATCGGGTGAAGAATAATCTACAAACAATTGCCAGTCTTTTACGCTTGCAGGCTCGGCGAACTCATTCGCCAGAGGTCAAGGCGGCTCTTCGAGAAAGTGTGAATCGTATTTTAAGCATATCGGTGGTACATGAATTTTTATCGCAGCAGGATGCTGAAGTGATTGACGTAATGGAAGTGGCCAAGAACATTTTGGATTTGGTCATGCAAAATATGCTGGAACCTGGATTTACTCTGCATACGGTATTTAATGGCGAAACGGTCATTCTACCATCGGAGCAGGCCAGCAATTTGGCGCTGGTGATTAATGAATTGATCCAAAATTCGATTGAACATGCTTTTCCAGGTCGCCACGAAGGTACAATCGGTGTTGATGTGGTGGCGCAGCCTGAACAATATTGCATTCGCATTTATGATGATGGAATCGGTCTGCCGGACGATTTCACGTTGCAAAGCAGCAATAGTCTTGGATTGCAAATTGTTCGTACCTTAGTTGAAAGTGATTTGGGTGGAAAATTTGAATTTTTTAACCAAAATGGAACCAGTGCGTGCATAACGATTTCCCGCAGCACAGAGGAAGGGGCATAATGATGGAAAAACTGCGTATTGTTATTGCTGACAATGAATCGATTATTCGCATGGATTTGCGGGAAATTTTAGAAGAAGCAGGGCATTCGGTAGTTGCTGAAGCGACGGATGGCGCTAAAGCAGTTGAAATGGCCAGGCGTCATCAACCAGATTTGGTCATTATGGATATCAAAATGCCTGAAATGGATGGCATTGCGGCAGCGACGATCATTTCACAAGAAAAAATTGCACCGGTGTTACTGCTGACAGCATTCAGTCAGAAAGAAATTGTCGACAAAGCAAAAGAATCCGGTGTTCTGGCTTATTTGGTAAAACCGGTTAAAGAAGTAAATTTGTTTCCGGCGATTGAAATTGCAATTTCTCGGTTTCGCGAATTTAATGAATTAGAGCAGGAATTGGAAAATATAAAAGGAACGCTTGAAACGCGAAAACTGCTCGATCGTGCAAAGGGAATTCTTATGGACGCGCATGGGCTTAATGAAAGCGAAGCTTATCGCAAGATGCAGCAATACAGCATGGCAAAACGACTTTCGATCAAAGAAGTGGCACAGTCAATTGTGGCAGCCGCAACAAAACGAAACAAGCGTTAAAAAGCGGACGAAATCCGGTGCATTGTCTGAAAAGGCAAAAAATGGCCGGATTTTTTTATTGCAGGTCTTGCTTTTTAGCGATGAATTATATATCATAGGAAATGTGGTTAGCACTCTTGACCGGAGAGTGCTAACAACGCAAACTGAAACCATATCGTAAAGGGAGGTACTTTCAATGATTAAGCCGTTAGGCGACCGTGTTGTCATCAAAGTGTTGGAGGGCGAAACTACCACGAAGAGTGGTATTTTGTTGCCGGATACTGCTAAGGAAAAGCCGCAAGAGGGCGAAGTCATCGCCGTTGGCGCTGGAAAAGTGTTGGAAAATGGTCAACGGGTAGCGCTTGATGTAAAAACTGGCGACAAAATCATTTTCTCCAAATATGCAGGTACCGAAGTCAAGTTTGACGGACAGGAATATCTTATTGTCAGCGAACGTGATATCCTGGCTATTGTGGAGTAATAGAACGGAAACGGATAATTTTTAGGAGGTTTTTATAAATGGCAAAGCAAATTCTGTTTAATGAAGACGCGCGCCGCGCGCTTGAAAGAGGCGTAAATGCCTTGGCCAACGCTGTAAAAGTAACATTGGGACCTAAGGGCCGCAATGTCGTATTAGATAAAAAATTCGGCGCTCCGTCGGTAACCAATGACGGCGTGACGATCGCTCGCGATATCGATTTGGAAGATCCGTTTGAAAACATGGGGGCGCAACTGGTAAAAGAAGTTGCTACCAAAACAAACGACGTTGCCGGTGACGGCACCACGACGGCGACGTTGTTGGCGCAGGCGATGATTCGCGAAGGCATGCGCAACGTAGCTGCCGGCGCTAACCCGATGATCATCAAAAAAGGCATCGAAAAAGCAGTTGTCTCGCTGGTTGAAGAAATTAAAAAATCGTCGAAAAAAGTAGAAACCAAAGATGCGATTGCGCAAGTTGCTTCGATCTCGGCAGCCGATGCTGAAATCGGCAACCTGATTGCCGAAGCAATGGAGAAAGTCGGCAAAGACGGCGTTATCACCGTCGAAGAATCCAAAGGCATGGGTACTAATCTGGAAGTCGTGGAAGGCATGCAATTTGACCGCGGCTACATTTCGCCATACATGATCACCGATACCGATAAGATGGAAGCGGTTCTCAATGATCCATACATCCTGATTACCGACCGCAAGATCGGCGCAATTGCCGACTTGCTGCCTACGTTAGAAAAAGTGGTTCAACAAGGCCGCGAACTTCTGATCATCGCAGAAGATATCGAAGGCGAAGCGTTGGCTACGCTGGTTGTCAATAAACTGCGCGGCACGTTCAAAGCCGTAGCTGTCAAGGCGCCTGGGTTCGGCGATCGCCGTAAAGCGATGCTCGAAGACATTGCCGCTCTGACCGGCGGTACGGTCATCACGGAAGAGGTTGGCCGTAAATTGGACAGCGTTGAACTGGCTGATCTGGGACGTGCGCGTCAAATTCGTGTTTCTAAAGAAGAAACTACGGTTGTTGATGGCGCGGGCGATGTTGCTTTGATTAAAGCGCGTGTTGGTCAGATCAAAGCGCAAATCGAAGAAAGCACTTCCGATTTTGATAAAGAAAAACTGCAAGAACGTCTGGCTAAATTGGCTGGCGGCGTAGCAGTAATTCAAGTCGGTGCAGCGACCGAAGTCGAACTGAAAGAAAAGAAATACCGCATCGAAGATGCTCTGAATGCGACTCGCGCAGCCGTTGAAGAAGGCATCGTAGCAGGCGGCGGTACCACGTTCATTTCCGTGCAATCGGCACTCGACAATATTGTCGCCGAAGGCGACGAAAGAACCGGCGTTGAAATCGTGCGGCGCGCGATTGAAGAACCGGTACGTCAGATTGCCAACAACGCTGGACTGGAAGGCGCTGTTGTCGTTGAATACGTTAAAAAAGCCGCCAAAGGCATCGGCTTTAACGCTTTGACGGAAGAGTATGTTGACATGATCGCTGCCGGTATCGTGGATCCGGCCAAGGTTACGCGTTCTGCGCTGCAAAATGCAGCTAGTATTGCGGCCATGGTCCTGACCACCGAAACGCTGGTTGCCGATAAACAAGAAAAAGAAGCGGCAGCTCCGGCCGGCATGGGTGGCATGGGCGGTATGGGCGGCATGGGCGGCATGATGTAGTCATCCCCCTTTTCTTCACTGGAAAGTGAAAAACAGCGCTTCGAAAGTGCTTGAAGAGATCTTGTAAGAGTTTAAAGACTTTTGCAAGGTCTCTTCTTTTGTAGTGGCAGTAAAGTGAAAAAATCAAACGCAAAAAGCGACAAAAAACGGCAAGTATAGCAGGGGTTTTTCTTTGCGCCGCGAATATAGTTTCAGATGAAGGAACGGAGGAGTATGAGAGGAGTAGAAGATGGGAGAGACCGAGTTTGTTTATGAAAAAAAAGTTAGCGCGTGCGCTTTGGATCGTGCTTGCCTGGAACTTTTGCAACAGCGCCTTGTGCAAGAAGGCGCTGAAACGATTAGTTTTGCCGTTGGGTGTGGCAAAGAGGTGTTGCAGGACGGGCGAGAAGTGGAGGAATTTCCTGATTTACAAGCGGCTTGTGATCGTCTTGAACAACCATTCGCTAGCTTAGTGATTGCAGCTACCTTTACGGAGGGGAAAATGTTGGTGCTGGAATTGCATAATTTTATGCCGGCGGGCGGCTTGTTGCGCTTGAGCGGCAAGGAGTCTTGGGGGCAGGACCTTGCGGAATGGATACTGGAGCAATTGAAGGAACGCCGTCGAGTGTTTACGGCTTTTTGCTATAACCGAATCGGTTTTGCCCTGCTGCAAACGGGGGTTCCGTTTCTGGCGGCATCGGTAATCGTAGTGGTTGTCGCCGGGATTGTAATTCCAGGCGAAATCAGACGTAGTTCGTGGAGTGGTTGGATTACCGCAGGCTGTCTTGTACTGACGCTGCGTGTTGCTTATAGCATCTCCAATTGGCTGCTTCGCAAACTTGTCGAACGGCAACCGTTTTTGCAGTGGATTAAGTCGGTAAAAAAAGAATCGGTCTGAAAGTGCAATTAAAAGTGGCAATCGCTTGATTGCGACTTTTTTGCATTGGGGAAAGGGTTTTGCCAATAGGCGGCGAAATCTTAAAGATTGCATTGTAGATGTTTTTTGTTAACGACGCGAACGTGTTTTTTTGCAGGGAATGAAGTTGCAAAAACACGGATTTTTAATGTTAAATGGAGTGCGATGAAGGTTATGAAAAACACAGAATCAGTAATGGATAAAGCGAAAAACGGGAGACGACTCTCGTTTGAAGATGCGCTGGCGTTGTACCACCATGAAGATTTGTTGGAAGTTGCCGAAGCGGCGCGCATGGCTAAAGAACGAAAATCAGGCAATCGGGTTTTTTACAATGTGAATCGTCATCTTAATTTGAGTAATATTTGTGCGGCGGGTTGCCCGCTTTGTGCGTTTGCCTGCGGAAAAAATGACGAAACGGCATATGCGATGGACATTGAGGATGTCGACGAGTTGTTGACGGAAACGATGCTCAATGTAACAGGGCTTACGGAAATGCATATGGTAAGTTCCTTGCACCCGGAGAAGCCTTTTTCCTTTTATGAAGAAGTGATTCGTCAGATTAAACGGCGTATGCCGGATGTACACCTCAAAGCGTTTACTCCGGTTGAAATTGTGCATTTTTCCTCTATTTCAGGCCTGACGATTCGTGAAGTCCTGGCGCGGCTTAAATATGCCGGCCTCGATTCGTTGCCTGGCGGTGGTGCGGAAATTCTCGATGATGAAATCCGGAAAATTATCTGTCCACATAAGGCAACCAGTCAGGAATGGATTGAAGTTATGGAAACGGCGCACAGTTTAGGTTTGCCGACGAATGCGACGATGCTTTATGGGCATGTGGAAACGATAGAGCAGCGTATCCGTCATTTGATTACCCTACGTGAAATTCAGGATCGTACTGGGGGCTTTCAAGCGTTTGTTTCGTTTCCTTTTCATCCGGAAAATACGGCGCTTTCCCATTTAAAACGCGTCAGCGCATGGGAAGATATGAAAATGATTGCGCTTGCCCGTCTGGTGCTTGATAATTTTGACCATATCAAGGCTTTTTGGATGATGCTGACATTGCCGTTAGCCCAATTGTCATTGGCTTTTGGCGTGGATGACCTAGACGGGACCGTGCAGGAAGAACGAATCATTCATGCGGCCGGCGCTAAGACTGGTTCTGGAATCGGCAAAGCAGAGCTGGTAGCGCTGATTCAAGAGACCGGTTATCAGCCGGTAGAACGCGACACCTTTTATCAGCCGGTCGGATGCGAGGATGGAGTGGTGGAGAAATGATACAGAGACCAAGAGTGGGGCACATTGATTTTATCAACTGTCTGCCGCTTAGCTATGCCTGGAACTGCGACGCTTATGCGGATGGGCTTGAAATTGTACGGGCGACTCCGGCCGAATTGAATCAGGCTGTCGTTGAAGAACGGCTCGAGGCGAGTCCGGTATCCTCAATTATTTACGCACGCAAAAGTGAAAATTTGTTGTTGCTGCCGGATGTCTCAATCAGCGCAGCGGGTGCGTTAAAAAGTATCTTGTTAGTGGCGAAGCGTCCCATTGACGAACTTTGCCAAAGTCGAATCGCGCTGACAGCCAAATCGGCTACGTCGCATTGTCTGTTGAAGATCATTTTGCACCAGGCGTATCGGGCGACGCCGGATTATTTTATCAGCGCGCAAGGTCTTGCGGAAGGTGTGCTCGATACTGCGGAGGCGGTACTGCTGATTGGCGATGATGCACTGCATGCTTACTATCACCGATCGGCGGAGCTTTATTATTATGATATCGGCGCTGAGTGGAAAAAGCTGACCGGTTTGATGATGGTGTATGCAGTTTGGGTCGTCAATCGTGATTTCGCATTGGCGCAGCCGGAGATGATACGGCGAATTGCAAAGTGCATTCACGGCGGATTTGCTTACGGTTTGCAGAACCTAAGTGCGGCCGCTGCGTCTTTGCAAGGGCAGAAAGATTTTTCAATAGAGCAAATCGTTGAATATATCGGTCTGCTTAACTATAAACTGACGGACGAGCATCAAGCGGCGTTGTTAACGTATTATCAAATGGCAAACGAGTTAAATTTGATTGATCGAGTACCAAAAATTCAATTTGCACAGGTGTGAAAGATATGAAGAGAATGTCGGATGAACAAGCATTAGAACAATTTAAAAAAGGCGATCTCGTTGAACTTGGCCGTTTGGCGGATCAAATGAGACGAGAACTGCATCCTGAGCGCCAAGTGACTTTCGTGGTGGATCGCAATATTAATTATACGAATATCTGCACAAGCGAATGCCGCTTTTGCGCATTTTATCGGCGCGAAGGACAGGCAGACGCTTATGTTTTGCCGCAGCAGGTATTGAAAGAAAAGTTGCAGGAGACGATTGCAGCCGGAGGGACGCAGGTCATGCTGCAGGGCGGCTTGCATCCAGGACTGAATTTCAATTATTATCTGGATTTGCTGACTTATATCAAGACGAATTTCCCAATCGCGATTCATTCCTTTTCCCCGGCTGAAGTGCTTCATATGGCGCACCAATCCGGACTAGGGGTGAAAAAAGTGCTGCAAGCCTTGAAAACGGCTGGGCTTGACTCCCTGCCGGGAGGCGGTGCGGAAATTTTGGTGGATGAAGTCCGGCAGAGAGTCAGCCCGAAAAAGATCAGTGCGGATCAGTGGTTGGAAGTTATGGAAACAGCACATGCGGTTGGCCTGGAAACAACTGCGACAATGGTGATTGGCATGGGCGAAACGGCGGAGCACAGAGTGGCGCATTTTCGAAAGATACGGGATTTGCAGGATAAAACCGGCGGATTCAGGGCTTTCATCACTTGGTCGTACCAACCGGGTAATACGGAAATGGGCGGCGAAAAGATTTCTAGCTGGGATTATCTGCGAACGCTGTCACTCAGTCGATTGTATATGGATAACATCAAACATATCCAAGGATCGTGGGTGACGCAAGGGCAGCAAGTGGGACAACTAACGCTGGCGTTTGGCGCCAATGACCTAGGTAGTATTATGCTGGAAGAAAATGTAGTACGGGCAGCCGGTACGGCTTATCAAATGTCGATAGATCATATGGTTTCGTTAATTCGCAGCGCTGGAAAAATACCGGCTCAGCGTGATACGGAATATCGCATTATAAAAAGTTTTGATTGTTGAGGAGGAACTTTCATGATTCCACAGGCTCAATTTGCCGTCGTTGGCGGTTCTGGCACTTTATCGAGCGATTTTCCGTTAGGGGCAAACGATTCTGGCGTGTCAATTATTGAAGATGGATTGCAGTTTGAAACTCCTTATGGCAAGAGTCCTTCCTTTCGTTTGTTTAGCATCGATGGTCGCAATGTTCTGACTTGCAAGATGCATGGCTGGCGCCAGGGGACAAGCCGTGCGGATGCTTCGCGTCAAATTTTCTGGGTGTTTCGCGAAGCTGGCGTAAAGCGAATTTTGACGGAAGGCGGCGTTGGAACGGCTAACCATCTGCTTGATATACGTGATTTCATGATCCCGGATGACTATCTGGATTTGTCGGTGCGCAAGGATGTCGAATTGGAAGGCCGCTATCTGCTCGTCATGCGTGATCCTCTGTGCGCTGAACTGCGAGAAGAACTACTGACGCGGACGGCCAGTCATTTTTCCGGACGCATTTTCCGGCGCGGTACTTATGCCGTCACCGACGGGCGGCATTTTGAAAGCCCGGCGGAAGTGGCGATGTTGAAAGGTCACGCTGATATCATTGGGCAAAGCCTTTGTCCGGAAGTGTATTTGGCGCGCGAAATTGGCGCCTGCATTGCGGGCCTGTATTTTGTCGTCAATTATGGAGAAGGCTTGGTTAAAGACTGGTCGCACGAAGATTTAAAGGACATTTTTTATAACGATGCGCCGATGATCAGTCGAATTATCATCGATACGATACGCAATATGAAAGAGGAGCGTAGCTGTGAGTGTGCCGGTTTGCGCAAAGAAACCCTGTTGAAGGGGATTTACAATCCGTAACAAGGTATGATATCATTGTGAACTAATAAGCGAGGAGGGAATGTTCAGCTATGGAAAACAAACACCACGAATTGGTGCTGGTAATGGACTTTGGCGGACAATATAGCCAACTGATTGCCCGACGCATTCGGGAATGTCGTGTATATTGTGAAATCGTCTCCTTCAGCACGTCCATCGAAAAAATAAAGGCTATGAATCCGAAAGCAATCGTCTTTTCTGGCGGTCCTTCCAGCGTTTATGCTGAAAAGGCGCCGAAATGCGATCCGGCTGTCTTTGAACTTGGCATCCCGGTACTTGGAATTTGCTACGGCATGCAGTTGACGGCCAATCTGCTGGGCGGCGTTGTTGCCCGGGCCGAATCGAGAGAATACGGGAACACGAAGCTGATTATCGATAACAGCACAGATGTGTTGGCTGGGATCAGCGGTGAAACGCCGGTTTGGATGAGTCATGGCGATTATATCGAAACGGCTCCGGCCGGTTTTGTCGTAAATGCTCATACGGACAGTACTCCCGTTGCGGCGATGGCCAATACGGCGCGCAATATCTACGGCGTACAGTTTCATCCCGAAGTCGTGCATACGCCGGCTGGAATGGACATGCTGAAAAATTTCCTGTTCGGCATTTGCAAATGTCGCGGCGATTGGGATATGGGGTCGTTCGTCGATCAGGCAGTAGCGGCGATCCGCAAGCAGGTCGGCGACAAAAAAGTGTTATGTGCACTCAGCGGCGGCATTGACTCTTCGGTTGCGGCGGTTTTGGTGCATCGCGCGGTTGGCGATCAATTGACTTGCGTATACGTCAATCATGGCTTCATGCGTAAAGGCGAATCGGAACAAGTCGTCAAGACGTTCCGCGATGAAGTGAAGCTGAACTTAATCTATGCGAATGTTACCGAACGTTTCATGACGCGTTTGAGCGGTGTGACCGAGCCGGAACAAAAACGTAAACTGATCGGTGATGAATTTATCCGGGTCTTTGAATCAGAAGCGGAAAAACTCGGACAGATTGATTTTCTGGTGCAAGGAACGTTGTATCCGGATGTAATCGAAAGCGGCACGGAAACAGCAGCTGTGATTAAGAGCCATCATAATGTGGGCGGCTTGCCGGAAGACATGAAATTTGCATTGGTTGAACCGCTGCGCGACCTGTTCAAAGATGAAGTGCGCGCACTGGCAAAAGAACTGGGCTTGCCGGAAGAAATTGTCTGGCGTCAGCCTTTTCCGGGGCCGGGACTTGCAATTCGCATTATTGGTGAAATTACCGAAGAACGTCTTGAAATCTTGCGTGATGCAGATGTCATTGTGCAGGAAGAAATCAAAAAGGCGGGTCTGTACCGTAAAGTATGGCAGGCGTTTGCTGTTTTGCCGGATATCAAGAGCGTTGGAGTCATGGGCGATGAGCGGACCTACGCTTATACGGTGGGCTTGCGGATTGTATCTAGCGATGATGGCATGACGGCGGACTGGGTTCGTATGCCTTATGACGTACTGGATTCTATTTCGCGTCGCATCGTAAATGAAGTAAAAGGCGTGAATCGAATCGTATATGATATTACGTCGAAGCCGCCTTCTACGATTGAGTGGGAATAAAGTAGAAAAAGCACCGCAACAGCGGTGCTTTTTCTATGCAATGAAAATTCTAAATATTCGCTGTCGTCTAGAGGTAAAGTTGACGAAAAGAGCGAAGTATCTTGAAAAGGGGGAAGCGGCATGACGCAAAAATGGATTGATTTTGCCGAACGATTACAGGCACTGGCGCAGGCGGGACTGAATTATTCGAAAAACAAGTTCGAGCTGGAGCGGTTTGCCGAAATAAGAGCGATCAGTGCTGAAATGATGGCACACTATACGGAAACGGATATGGACAAAGTCATGCAACTGTTTGCGAACGAAAGCGGTTATCAGACTCCGAAGGTGGATGTGCGCGGCGTTATTTTTCATGAAGGGAAACTCTTATTGGTGCAGGAAGAATCGGATGACTGTTGGTCGCTGCCGGGTGGCTGGGCTGATGTCGGATATTCTCCGGTTGAAAATGTGATAAAGGAAGTAGCGGAAGAGGCTGGGCTGACGGTAAAACCGGGGCGGTTATTGGCGGTGCTTGACATGAAAAAACACGCCCATCCTCCGGCGCCTTATCATATTTATAAAATTTTCATCCGGTGTGAATGGCTAAGGGGAGAACTCAGTGGCGGTTTGGAAACGAAGGCCGCGGCCTTCTTTGAGCGTGATGGGCTGCCGGAATTATCATTGCGCCGAATTACGCAGCAGCAAATTGAATTATTGTTTTCTTTTTATGACGAACCGGATAAGGCAAGCGTGATTGAATGATAAAATGCATTAGCGCAAAAAGGGTTTTGCAAATGAAAAACGAATCATTTTGGTAAATAGGTTCGGACGGTTCGAGGCGAACTGCCGTTGGGAGGGCTGATGATGCAGAATCAAGATTTGTTGGTTTTTGCAGATGAAAAAGAAGTGATGCCAGCGGGGGTAAATGATAAAGAAGAGACTTGGCAGATTCTCATCGTAGATGACGAAGAGGATGTGCATAATGTCACGAAATTAGTCTTAGAAGGCATGAAATTTGAAGGCCGACGCTTGTCCTTTCATAGTGCGTATTCGGCAAGTGAAGCGAAAGATTTTTTAGCGCAGCATTTCGACATAGCAATGTTGCTGCTTGATGTTGTCATGGAAGACGACGAAGCGGGTCTGCAGTTGGTTCGTCACATTAGAAATGAATTAAACAACAAAATGGTTCGTATCATTTTGCGCACGGGCCAACCGGGCAAAGCGCCGGAATCGAGCGTAATTATAGATTATGATATTAATGATTATCGAGAGAAGACGGAATTGACGGCGCAAAAATTACAGACTGCGACAATCGGCGCACTTCGTTCCTATCGTGATTTGCAAATCATTGAACAAAATAAAAAAGGACTGGAACAAATCGTACAAGCCTCGCCGGAAATTTTTCGTCTGCAGTCAATGCAGAATTTTGCCCGTGGCGTATTGACCCAATTGACTTCAATGCTGTATTTAGGAAAAAGTAGTTTATATCTAAAAACAACCGGTTTTGCCGCGGCTTCACAAAAGGGCAATCCCTTTATCATCTTAGCGGCGACGGGGAATTTTGAGCATATGATTTGCCGCACGTTGGGAAGTGATGTTCCCTCCTATGTCACCGAACGCATTCAAAGTGCGATGCAGAAAGAAGACAGCCTTTTTATGGAGGAATATGTCGTACTGTATTGGCAAAGTCAGGACATGTCAGCCTATGTCATTTATCTGGAGTGTCAAAAAAAGGTGAGCGAGGTTGACCGCCGGCTGTTGGAAGTCTTTTGCCTGAATGTTTCGGCGGCCTTTGACAATTTGAATTTGCATACGGAAATGGATGATACGCAGCGCGACATCTTTATGCGACTGATGGAAGTGGCGGAGACACGCTCACGCGAAACGGGTTATCATGTGCGCCGGGTTGGAGAATATGCTGCGTTATTAGCACGTTGCATGGGCATATCGCACGAAGAAAGCGAATTATATCGTTTTGCGGCACCGATGCATGACATAGGGAAAATAGGCATTCCGGATGCTGTTTTGGCAAAACCGGAAAAATTAATTCCCACAGAGTTCGAATTGATGAAAAATCATGCGCTGATTGGCTATGAAATGCTGAAAGGCTCGGAACTGCCGCTCTTTAAATTGGCAAGCGTGATTGCGCTGGAACACCACGAAAAATATGATGGGTCAGGATATCCGCACGGCCTGGCTGGTAAAGATATTCAATTGTCGGCGCGAATTACAGCAGTGGCCGATGTTTTTGATGCATTGGGTTGTGAACGGATTTATAAAAAAGCCTGGACGTTAGAGGAAATTGTGGAGTATTTTAATGAACAGCGCGGCGTACATTTTGATCCAACTGTGGTTGACTGTTTGCTAGAGAAGTTGGATGATTTTTTGCGAATCAGAGATCGTTTCCGGGATTAGTGCAAAGTTGCCTGAGGGGGTGAGGTGCATGAAGCGACGAATATTGTTTGTCGATGATGAGCAGGCGATATTGCGTTCGTTATACCGGCTTTTTCGTGAACGCGATTATGAAATTAATTTGGCGGAAAGCGGCAAGGAAGCATTGGAATTTCTTGAACAGCATGAGGTTGATCTCGTGGTGAGCGATATGCGGATGCCGAGCATGAGCGGACACCAACTCTTGCTAAAAGTAAAGGAAAAGTACCCGGACACGATGCGTCTGATCCTAAGTGGTTATGCGCAAGAGCAGGAACTATTCCGTTCGCTGTTGGACGGATCTTCGAAAATGTATTTGCTGAAACCATGGGACAATGAGATGTTGCTGCAAATTGTCGATCATATTTTTAAGTTGCAAGACCTATTGCGTGAGCGCCGTTTGTTGGACCGGATTGAGAGCATGGACAACCTTCCTACCCTGCCGGGGATTTATCGTCAATTGTGCACGATGCTTGAAGAAGAAGCCGACATTAAACAAATTGCCGGACTAATTAATCGAGATCAGGCGATTGCGGCGAAAGTGCTGCAGTTGGCAAATTCGGCGTTTTGCAGCGTAAAAACAGGTTCGGCGCAACAGGCGGTTTCTTTTCTCGGACTTTCCATCGTAAAAAACATTGTGATGGCAAGCAGCATCTTTGATGAAAAAAATGGCGGCAAAGTGCAGGCTTCGATCAGGGAGATTCTGTGGCGTCATTCCAGTATGGCAAATAGGCTGTTGCTCACGATGTCCGAGGAATTACTGCATAAGAAGATGCCTGATGATCGCGCAAGCGCGGGATTGTTGCATGATATTGGGAAGGTACTGCTTGCAAAACAGTTCGGTGCGCGTTTTGCCGAAGTGATGCTGCAGTCGGAGCAACTAGGCATGCCGAGTCTGGAAGCGTTGGAGCGCGAAGCGTTCGGCGTGTCGCATCAAGAACTGGGCGCATATTTATTGAATTGGTGGCAATTGCCGTATCCGATTGTCGAAGCGGCGTTGTTTTCGCATGACCCTCTGAACGCGCCGGTCGTTCATCGAGAATTGGTATGTTTGACGCATCTGGCGAATTATTATTCCTGGAAAAAAGTGCGGCCATCTTCGAAGGCTAAATTGGAGGAAGGGGTTTTTGCGGCGCTTGGTATTGCCAAGGAAGACTGCGAAATTTTGGCGAAACAGTTAAAAGACGGATAGGAGGGGTGGAGATGGCAAAGAATATCGTATTGTTCGTTGATGATGAGGTGAATATATTAAGCTCGATCCGCCGGGCTGTCATTGATGAGGATTATGACGCGCTCTTTGCTTGCAGCGGCCAAGAGGCGTTAGAACAACTGGCCAAACATGAAGTGAGCGTTATGGTCACCGATATGCGGATGCCAGGCATGGATGGACTAACCTTGTTGAAAAAAGTGAAAGAAAACTATCCGGATATCATCAAATTAGTCTTGTCGGGTTATACGCAGATTACACAGGTACTGGCTACGGTAAATGAAGGGGATATCCATAAATTCATTACCAAACCGTGGAAAATGGATGAGGACTTGCTGATGGCGGTACGGAAATCGCTGGAATACTATAATTTGAAAAAAGAGAGAGTTGCTCTGGAATTAGCATTAGAGCAACGGAACCAAGCGTATCAAAAAGTGTTGAAATCGATGGAAGAGAAGATGACTGCTTTCAGGCAGGACGTCGATGTGATTCGCCGTCTCGACAAAATGGTATTTGCACAGGTGCTGGAAGGAGGAAATCCGGCAATTGAAAGAGAACGTCTGCTTGCGCTGCAAAAATGCATGATGGGGTATTTGGATATCGTACCGACAAGCAGCAATGATATAACGCTAAAGCTCTTAGAGCAGGAACTGGGAGAACGGTTTTTGCCCCAATATCCGAATTTGAGTGTGAGTTGTCAGACGCCGGAAATTAGTATAATGAATTTGTCTCAGCGTGCTGTCTTTGCTGTACAGTTATTATTACAACAGATGCTTTTGCTTGGAAATCAGCATCAGCTTGACTGCCGTTTGTCGCGTTTTGAATACCAAATGACACAAATGCTCAAGGTGGAGTGTGAGATTCGTATTCAAGGCGGCACAGTGCAGAATTATTTGCTTTCCAATGCACGCTTTGGCGGCTTGATTGTCATGATTAATATTTTATCCGACTTGTTTGGTGCCTCTCATTTCAAGGTTTCGTCAAAAGAAAAAGATAAAATAACGTATGGCTTGGAAATTTTAGCATTGTAACAAGAAAAACCGCCAAAAAGCCGAACGATGAAAGAAAAAAAAGAAATAAAGTTCAGTTCGCAATTGACAGTTGTTTACTTGGCTGATAAAATAAATACGTGCCAAGACAACTGAATATGCTCGTATAATTTTGAGGATATGGCTCAAGCGTTTCTACCGGACAACCGTAAATTGTCTGACTACGGGTGAAAGTGTGCCTAGGGTTCCGCGGCGATGTGCTGGCTGAGACCGAGTGGCGCAGGCGTCTGTTGATGCTACACCGATGGGATAAAAACCCGGACGGGGAGGTTTCGCTCAATTTATGTTGCAGCAAACCTTTCCGTTCGGATTTTTTTATTTTGGAGGTGAGTGGTAGCAGTAAAAATAGATGAGGATGAATAGAGCAATAAAAGTTTAAATATAGGAAAACCGAAGGAGTGGCTTTATGCTAGAAAAATTATTTCAACTCAGTGTTCGAAAAACAGATGTGCAAACAGAAGTTATGGCTGGCATTACAACATTTATGACGATGGCGTATATCCTGTTCGTAAATCCGAGTATTCTTGGTGCGGCAGGCATGGATAAGAATGCAGTGCTGTTGGCGACCGCGCTTGGTTCTGCGCTGGTAACGATGGCGATGGGATTGTTTGTAAACTATCCGATTGCTTTGGCGCCCGGGATGGGGTTGAATGCGTTTTATGCATTTACCGTAGTTATTGGCATGGGTGTTTCCTGGCAAGTTGCCTTAGGGGCAGTTTTTATTTCCGGCATTATTTTTATTCTTTTAACGGTAACCAAGATACGGCAGTTGCTGGTTGAAGGTATGCCGCATTCGTTGAAGCATGCGATTACGGTGGGGATTGGCCTGTTCATTACGATCATCGGTCTCAAACTATCCGGACTGATGAGCATCCGATTGTCGTTGATTCCGCCGACACTGGAAAAAATCGTGGCCGGCCATGGTAATGGCACGCCGCTGTATTTTGAAACGATTATTGAAATGGGAAAATTTGTAGACAAAGGTGTTTTACTGGCAGTATTTGGTTTATTGCTTATGGCTGTTTTAATGGTTCGCAATGTGCGTGGTTCGATGCTGATTGGAATTTTGACGACGACGTTAGTCGGTATTGCAATGGGCGTTGTCAATGTTCCGGCTGGTTTTACTCCGGTGGCAATACCTGACTTCAGCCGTAACGCGTTCTTTGCACTTGATATCATGGGTGCAATTAACATGGGTTTGATGACTATTATCTTCACCTTTACCTTTGTTGAATTGTTTGACACGATGGGAACCTTAGTCGGTACGACTAGTCGCGCTGGCTTGATGGATAAAGACGGCAACATTCCTAATCTTGGTAAGGCGATGACGGTTGATGCCACTGGCGTGAGCTTGGGCGCAATCCTTGGAACCAGTACGATTACGGCTTTTGTTGAAAGTGCGGCTGGCGTCGGGGCTGGCGGACGTACCGGACTTACGGCCGTTGTCTGCGGCCTGCTGTTTTTGGTGGCTCTGTTCTTTACGCCGCTTGTTGGTCTGATTCCGGATGCGGCAACTGCGCCAGCGCTGATCATTGTCGGTGCTTTGATGATGGAAGGCGTGCGCAATATTGATTTCAGCGATTTCACCGAAGCGCTGCCGGCCTTTTTAACAATCGTCATGATGCCGTTCACGTACAGCATTGCAAATGGTATCTCGTTTGGTCTTGTCTTGTACCCGCTGCTTAAAGTCCTCACCGGACGATCAAAAGAAGTGCATTGGGTCGTATATATCCTGGCGGCATTGGTCATTGTACGGTTGGTTTTCTTGGCCGAATAACCGGACAAAGTGCAAATAAAACCCAGACATCATAAAAAAGATGTCTGGGTTTAACACTAACAAAGGCAGGTGGAACAGATGAAAGTGGCGATAATCATGGGAAGTGACTCTGATTGGCCGATTCTAGAAAGCGCAGTGCAACTTCTGAAGCGCTATGAAGTGGAATGTGAAGTTGTCGTAGCGTCAGCCCATCGAACTCCGGACAAGGCGCATGCGTTTGCAGCAGGTGCGCGTGAACGTGGTGTCGAGGTCATTATTGCGGCCGCTGGTGCGGCTGCGCATCTGCCGGGCGTGATTGCAGCGTATACGACATTGCCGGTTATTGGAGTTCCGGTCAATGCAACGGCATTGCAGGGCATGGACGCACTCTTGAGCATCGTGCAAATGCCGTCAGGCATTCCGGTTGCGACGATGGCGATCAATGGCGCGAAGAATGCAGCGATTTTTGCGTTGCAAATTCTTGCGACTGCTCACCCACAGTTGGTAAAAGCCTTGGCGGATATGAGAACAGCAATGGCCAAAGAAGTAGAAGAAAAAGAACAGCGCTTAGCCGCTAAATTATAACGAGGAGGAAAAGAAAAATGGAAAGCAAAATGTTATATGAGGGAAAAGCAAAGAAGATTTTTACTACGGAAAAAGCGAATGAGGTCATGGTGTATTTCAAGGATGACGCGACCGCATTCAATGGTGAGAAGAAAGGAACCATTGCCAGTAAGGGCGTGCTTAACAATAAAATTGCCAGCTTCTTTTTTGAACTGCTTGGCGAAAAAGGCATTCCGCATCATTTCATCCGTCGCGTCAGTGACCGTGAAATGCTCGTTAAAGCTTTGACGATTCTGCCGGTTGAAGTTGTCGTGAGAAATATTGCTGCAGGCAGTCTGGCGAAACGTCTGGGCTTGGCAGAGGGAACCAAGATGGCAGAAACAATCGTTGAAATGTACTATAAGAATGATGAATTGGGTGATCCGCTGATCAATCAATATCATATCAAGGCAATGAAATTGGCGACAGAAGAACAAGTTAAGACGATGGAAGACTATGCGCTGGCAATCAATGCGATTTTGTCGGAGTATCTAAAGGGGAAAAATCTGGAACTGATTGATTTCAAACTTGAATTTGGCGTGTATGAAGGAAAGGTAATCCTGGGAGACGAAATATCCCCGGATACCTGTCGCTTCTGGGATAGTGTTACGAAAGAAAAAATGGATAAAGATCGCTTTCGCCGCGACCTCGGAAAGGTGGAGGACGCATACAAGGAAGTGCTTTATCGCTTGACGGGAGAGCGTGCATAATGGAAACGGATAAGTTCCGCGAAGAATGTGGCGTGTTTGGCATCTATTCGCATGAAGATGATGTCGCACTAAATAGCTATTGGGGTTTATATGCGCTGCAGCACCGGGGACAGGAAAGTGCTGGAATTGCCATATCGGACGGCGCATGGATGGATGTTTACCGGGGCATGGGCTTGGTTGGCGAAGTATTTCGCCACCAATTGCCGCATATGGACGGACAGTATATTTCGATTGGCCATGTTCGTTATTCGACGACCGGTTCGAGCTTGCTGATGAACACGCAACCGCTGATGGTACGCTATTCGGGCGGACACATCAGTTTGGCGCACAACGGCAACCTGACCAATGCCAAGGAACTTCGTCGCCGGATGGAGGAGGAGGGAAGCGTATTCCAGACCTCGATTGACAGTGAAGTTATCGTTAATTTAATTGCACGTTCGCGCAAAGCGTCATTAGAAGAAAAAGTCGTCGATAGTTTGCGCGAAGTTGAAGGGGCGTACTGCCTCGTTGTTATGACAGAAACGAAACTGATTGGCGTTCGCGACCCGCATGGATTTCGTCCGTTATGCATCGGCAAACTCAATGCAGGCTGGGTTATCGCATCGGAGTCATGCGCGCTCGATACGGTAGGTGCTGAATTTGTCCGCGATGTTGAGCCGGGAGAAATGGTAGTCATCGATGAAAACGGACTGAGTTCACATCGTTTTGCTGAAGCGAAGCGGCGTGCGCTGTGTGTATTCGAATACATTTATTTTGCCCGACCGGATAGCGTGATCGACGGGCAAAGCGTTCAGCAAGCACGGTTTGAAATGGGACGCCAATTGGCACGTGAGAGCAAATATGAAGCAGATATTGTGATTTCCGTGCCGGATTCGGGCACGACCGCAGCACTTGGTTTTAGCCGTGAATCGAAAATTCCGTTTGGCGAAGGCTTGATGAAAAATCGTTATATCGGTCGAACATTTATTCAACCGGAGCAGAAGAAGCGTGATCTTAGCGTCAAAATCAAGCTGAATGCCGTGAAAGCTGTCGTTGAGGGCAAGAATGTAATCATGGTTGACGATTCAATTGTGCGCGGTACGACAAGCGGAAAAATCGTACGCATGCTTAAAGAGGCCGGCGCGAAAGCAGTACATATGTGCGTGAGTTCGCCGCCGATTGCGCATCCTTGTTATTACGGCATCGATACTTCGGTGCGTCGCGATCTGATTGCGGCGACAAAATCGGTGGAAGAGATTCGGCAAATGATTGGCGCCGATTCCCTGCATTATTTGTCGCTGGACGGTTTGTATCAAGCGGTTAAAAATGTGAAATACAATGATATGTGTTATGCGTGCTTTAACGGCGATTATCCGGCGAGTACGCCGTGCGAAAATGAAACTTGTGCCAGTAACAAATTTATCTTTGAACGAAAAGATAGTAACGGAGGATAATCATGACGTCATTAACCTATCGCGATGCAGGCGTGGATATCGATGCGGGGAATCGCTCGGTTGAAATGATAAAAAAACATGTAAAATCCACATATCGTAAAGAAGTGTTAGGCGATCTTGGCGGATTTGGAGGACTGTTTGCGCTTGACTGGGCTAAATATCGCCAGCCGGTACTGGTTTCCGGTACTGATGGCGTAGGAACGAAATTGTGCATTGCGTTTATGGCAAAGCGCCACGATACAATCGGTCAGGATGCGGTGGCGATGTGCGTCAATGATATTCTGGTTCAAGGTGCGGAACCTTTATTCTTTCTTGACTATCTTGCGGTTGGCAAACTGCAGCCGGAACAGGTTGCGGATATTGTCGGCGGAATCGCAGCGGCCTGTAAAGAATCGGGCTGTGCACTGATTGGCGGTGAGACGGCTGAAATGGCCGGTTTTTACAAAAAAGGAGAATATGATATTGGCGGTTTTGCTGTTGGTATTGTCGAACGGGAGCGCTTGATTACCGGCGCTGCCATTTGTCCTGGCGATGTGCTTCTTGGCCTGCCTTCGAGCGGCTTGCATTCTAACGGCTATTCGTTGGTGCGCAAGGTTTGTTTCGAGCATAAACATATCGGAATGGATGAGGTCGTACCTAAGCTGGGAAAAACGCTGGGTGAGGAACTTTTGACTCCGACTCGCTTATATCCTAAAATTTGCTTGCCGCTTATCGAAGCGTTTGAAATTAAGGGCATGGTTCATGTTACCGGCGGCGGTTTTTACGACAATATCCCGCGTGTTCTTCCGGAAGGCTGCGGCGTCGAAGTTGATATCACGACGTGGCCGCGTCAGCCGATATTCGATCTTTTGCAAGAGTGGGGTAATATTGCCTGGGATGAAATGTACCGGACTTTCAATATGGGGATCGGTATGATGCTGGTTGCTAAAGCGGATGAGGCGCAGCGCATCAAAGCCGCACTTGCGGCGCAAGACGAGGAATGCTATCTTATCGGTCGGGTGACGGACAGTGGAGCGGTTTGCTTGAAGGGTGGCGAATTCGGTGTCGAATAACGCTCGCCTCGGAATTTTGGTTTCCGGCCGCGGCAGCAATTTGCAGTCTATCATGGCGGCAATTAATGCCGGGACATTAAATGCGAAGCTTGCGGTCGTCATCAGTGATAATCCGAAGGCGCCTGCGCTGGAAAAAGCTCGTGCGGCTGGAATACCTGCTGTTTGCATTGCACGCAGTGAATATAAAGGGCGAGATGCGTTTGAGGATGCTTTGGCGCAGTGCTTACTGCAGCACGAGGCCTCTTTGGTTGTATTGGCCGGTTTTATGCGCATTTTAAGCTCGCATTTTATTAGTGGATTCAGAAGCAGAATCTTGAATATCCATCCGGCTCTTTTGCCGGCTTTTCCTGGATTGCATGCGCAGGCTCAAGCCATTGATTATGGAGCGAAAGTATCGGGGTGCACGGTCCATTTTGTCGATGAAGGCATGGATACTGGTCCGATTATATTGCAAGCTGTTGTTCCGATTGAAGAGGAAGATACGGAAGAATCCTTGGCGCAGCGTATTTTAGTCGAGGAACATCGCATTTATCCGCAAGCCATCCAGTTATATTTGTCAGGGTGTCTAAAGCTTGAAGGTCGCAAAGTAAAAGTAGTAAAGGAAAGGAACGAAAAACAGCAATGAAGATGAAACGTGCGTTGATCAGTGTATCGGACAAAACAGGTATTGTTGAGTTTGCGACAAAACTACATGCGCTTGGCATAGAAATCATTTCTACCGGCGGGACTTATAAGGCACTTGCGGCAGCGGGAATTCCCGCGATATATGTTACAGAGGTCACTGGATTCCCTGAAATATTAGATGGTCGCGTAAAAACGCTGAATCCGTATATTCATGGCGGAATTTTGGCAGTGCGCGACAATCCGGATCATATTGCTGCGTTGGAAGAACACGGCATTCGCGGCATTGATCTTGTCGTGGTAAACTTGTACCCCTTTCGCCAGACGATTGCTAAACCAGGCGTCAGTCTTGAAGAAGCGGTCGAGAACATTGATATTGGCGGTCCGGCAATGATCCGCGCCGCAGCAAAAAACTTCCGCGATGTGACGGTTGTCGTCAATCCCGAAAGATATGCCGCTTTGCTTGAACAATTGGCGAATAAAGGTGAATCGGAAGCGTCGTTTCGCATGATGCTGGCCAGAGAGGCTTACAGCCATACGGCTGAATATGATGCATGCATCAGCCGATACTTGCGTGCGGCAGCGGGTGAGACCGAGTTGCCCGACACTTTGCATGTTGTATATGAAAAGGTGCAAAGCTTACGTTATGGAGAAAATCCGCATCAGGCGGCGGCTTTTTATCGTAATCGCCTTGCTCCTGTCTGGGGCGTGGCTGGAGCGAAGCAACTGCATGGCAAAGAATTATCTTACAATAATATTGTTGATGTCGAGGCTGCTTATCAAATCGTACGCGATTTTTCCGCTCCGGCAGTCACAATTATTAAACATACCAATCCTTGCGGAACGGCGCAAGCCGATACGATTGCCGACGCTTACCAGTTGGCGCTCGATGCGGATCCTGTTTCGGCGTATGGGGGCATTATCGGATTAAACCGTGTTGTCGACAAAGCGGCAGCGGAAAAAATGAGCGGTCTTTTTGTGGAAGCCGTCATTGCGCCGGGGTTTGAAGTGGAAGCATTGGAAGTCTTAATGAAAAAAGCAAATGTACGTTTGTTGGCGGCTGATTTCAGCGATACGGATCGAACGGATCAGGAACTCAAAAGCGTATCCGGCGGCGTTTTGCTGCAGGAACGTGACTTGCAGACTGCGCCGCGTGAAGCGATGCGCGTTGTTAGTAAGCGAGAACCGTCTGAACGTGAATGGGCGGAATTGATGCTGGCTTGGAATGTGGTAAAACATGTGAAATCGAATGCGATCGTTGTAGCGAAAGATGGTGCGACACTTGGCGTTGGCGCCGGTCAAATGAACCGGGTTGGATCGGCTGGCATTGCGTTGGCGCAGGCGGGAGCAAAAGCTTCTGGAGCGGTCTTGGCTTCGGATGCGTTTTTTCCGTTTCGTGACAGCATTGATGCAGCAGCTGCTGCTGGAATCAAAGCGATCATCCAACCGGGCGGCTCGATGCGTGATGACGAATCGATCCAAGCAGCCGATGAACACGGCATTGCGATGGTTTTTACCGGAATGAGGCATTTTAAACATTAAAATAAGGAGGTTTCTTGCGTGCGTATCATGATTATCGGCGGCGGCGGGCGAGAACATGCGCTGCTTTGGAAATTGGCGCAGAGTCCTAAGGTGGAGAAAATATATTGCGTACCGGGAAACCCGGGCATGCAGGATTTGGCAATCTGTTTAGAAGGAAATCCCGGCGATAATGCTGCGATGGTCCGTTTGGCTCAAGAACATGCGATCGATCTTGTCGTAGTTGGTCCGGAAGCGCCGTTGGCCAACGGCATCGTTGACGCATTCAACAAGGCGAAAATTGCAGTCTTTGGTCCGAATCAGGCGGCGGCACGCTTGGAAAGCTCAAAAGATTTTGCGAAAACAATCATGATAAAATATGGCATACCGACAGCCGCTTATGCATCGTTTCAAGATGCCGAAGCAGCTAAGTCCTATATTCGCAAGCAAGGTGCGCCGATTGTTGTCAAGGCGGACGGTTTGGCTGCGGGAAAAGGCGTTGTTGTGGCAGCGACGACGGAAGTCGCCTGTCAAGCGGTTGATGAAATGCTGACGGGTCACTCTTTTGGCTTAGCGGGTGAACGTGTAGTTATTGAGGAATGCTTGGTTGGTGAGGAAGTCTCGTTGCTGGCATTTGTCGATGGCGAGACGGTTGTGCCGATGGTAGCGGCGCAGGACCATAAACGGATTTTCGACGATGATCAGGGTCCCAATACGGGTGGGATGGGCGCGTATGCCCCGGCGCCGGTATTGACGCCTGAATTGGCGGAGCAGGTGAAACAAGAAGTATTGCTCCCGGTGGTTCGCGCAATGGCTCAAGAAGGTTGCCCATATAAGGGATGTCTGTATGCCGGTCTGATCCTGACAGAGGAAGGACCGAAGGTCATTGAATTTAATGCCAGATTTGGCGATCCGGAGACGCAAGTTGTATTGCCATTGTTGGATGGCGATTTAGCCGAAATTTTGCTTGCTTGCAGCCAGGGCAAGTTGAGCGAGGTCGATGTCGCCTGGAAAGACGGTGCGGCTGTGTGTGTTGTCATGGCCTCTTGGGGTTATCCGGGTCCTTATGAAAGCGGGATGATCATCAGCGGTATTGAAGGCGCTAAACAGAAAGAAGGCATTGTCTTTCATTCAGGCACAAGACAGCAAGACGGCCAACTGATGACGGATGGTGGACGAGTTCTTGGCGTTACAGCAGTGGCTCAGGATATCCAAGCGGCGATCCGTAAAGCTTATCAGGCGGTTATTGAAGTCTCTTTTGCCGGCATGCATTTTAGACGCGATATCGGCCGCAAGGCATTGAATCGCTTACAACAATGAAATAAGACGCAAGTTGCGGCACGTAAATGTGCATCAACTTGCGTCTTTGTTTATTGAAACACTATTTCACCAGCATGACCGGAATCGTCGAGTAATGCGCGACGGTAGCGCTCGTACTGCCTTGGAAAAAACCGGCGATTGAACTTAAGCCGCGTGAACCCATGACGATCAGGTCGTATCCCTCTTCTTTAGCCAGATCGATAATCCGCTGTGCCGGGTGACCGAATTCAAGAGTGGTTTCCAAGGGTTCGTAGCCGTGCATGCGCTGGCGGGCCATTTCGATCAGTTTGTAACCGGTGGTTTCAATTTCTTCAATGCTGACCGTGATGAACGGAGCCTCGCCGCTAATGGCTACTGCCGGCAATGCGTAGTGAGGTTCAATGACATGGATGATTGTGATGGCGCTGTCAAATTTTTCGCCTAAGGCGCGAGCTTGAGCCAACGCGTGCCAAGCAGCTTCTGAACCGTCGATGGGGATGAGAATTCGTTTGAACATAACATACACCCCTCCCGTCAGTAAGGATCTTCTTAATCCTAGTGTAACACGAGTTCGGCGAAATGACACGAACAATTCTGACAAATTGACAAGAGGATGCAAAGAGGATTTGCGGCGCAAGGAGGCGAAGACAACTAGAAAAGTATATAGGCTGGAGTGATTGGGTTTATGGTTTTGAAGTTGCTGTTGATGCTCGTACTGATAGGCGGCATTTTTCTTACGGCAATCGGTTTTGCCGGAAATTGGCTGATTTTACTGGTTGCGCTCGGATATGGTTGGTATGATGGCTTCAGCCATTTAGAATATTCGGCCTTGGTCATTATTGCTGTGCTTTTTGTTGTGGGCGAGTTGCTTGAATTTCTTGCTGGTCTCATTGGAGCGAAACGCCATAAGGCTGCAAAACGGACGATACCGGCAGCGATGCTCGGCGCATTTATCGGGGGCATATGGGGAACCGGAATGTTACCGCTTATCGGATCGGTTGCCGGGGCGGTACTCGGCGCATACGCTGCCGCTGCTGTTGCGGAGTACAGCAAAAATCAGGATTGGACACGTGCGCAGGAAGTGGCGCTAGGGGTGGCGAAGGGGCAGTTTATTGGCGTCTTAGCCAAATTACTGGCGGCAGTTGCGATGGTCGGTGTTGTAGCTTACTACTTATTTGTTTCATAAAAGGAGGGTGTTTTAGATGGAAAGAATGCCAGTTTTGTTTGTCGGACACGGATCGCCTATGAACATGGTAGCAGACAATTCTTATACGCAAAGCCTGGTGCGCGTGGCGAGGGATTTGCCTCGCCCCTCCGGCATTCTTGTCGTATCGGCGCATTGGCAAACGAAAGGAACTTGGTTGACGGCTTCCGAAAGCCCGCAACTTATTTATGATTTTACTGGTTTTCCGGAAGAATTATATCGAGTAACATATCCCTGTCCTGGCGCATTTTCACATTTGCCGCAAGGAGCGGAGTGGTTGGCCGAAAAATCGATTCTGCCTCATCTGACACGTGGTTTGGATCATGCTGCGTATGCAGTGTTGCGTCATATGTATCCGGCGGCAAATATACCTGTAATGGAGCTGAGTCTAGACTATGGACTTACTGCAGCGCAGCACTATGCGTTTGCGAAAGGCTTGGCCCCGCTGCGCGAGCAGGGAATATTAGTTATCGGCAGTGGCAATATCGTGCATAATTTGCGGATGGCGGATTTTTATAATTTGGATGCAGCGCCATATGAGTGGGCAAAAGAGTTTGACGCGGCGGTAAAAGAGTGTCTGACAAGCGGAGAATATGTTCGTTTGATCGAATATGAACGCGATTTGCCGCAGGCTAGGCTGGCAGTACCGACCGATGAGCATTATCTACCGCTCTTATATGCGGTGGCTCTTGCTGAAAGCGATGACAAAGTGACATTTTTTCATGAAGGATTTCAAAATGCGTCGATGTCGATGCGCTGCCTGCGCATCGGGTAAAGGAAAGAGGCTGTCTCAATAATTTGAGACAGCCTCTTGATTAGTAGTATGAGAGCGTTCGCTTTACAGCGATGGGATCCTGCCATTGACCATTTTGGAAACGATGCGTGGTTTTTTCTAGCCAGTTGCCTTTTTCATCGACTCGATAATGTATTTGTTCAAGTGTGAGCAGGTTTCCTTGTGTGTCATACTGGTAAAGGGTGATCGGGTTTTGCTGTCGATCAAAAATGATAGCTGCCGCGATAACGCCGTTAGGGTGGTAGAGTGTTTTACGAAACAAGGTATTATCGGCTGCATATTCATAACTAGAGCTTAAACTAGGCTGCGAGGAATTGCCATCGGTGCGGTAGTGGTAGACGATATCTCCTTTGCGTTCAATCTTGCAGACAGGGGCGGTCTGGCGATCGCTCGCTGGCGCTCTCTTCGTTTCCAACAGTTTTCCGTCCGGGCCGTAGCATAGGGTGAGAAGCAGTTGGTCGGCGGAATATTGGTAGGCGGTTTCCGGGATCCACCGGTTGCCGGACTGTCGACTTACCAGGATTAGACGGCCGGCTTCGTCATAGGAATAAGATTTATCACTGTAGGAAGTATTGGCGACAAAAGAAGAAATGCGAAGGATTTGACCGCTGACGCCGTAAACGGTTTCTCTGGTCATGCTTGGTAATGCTGGAGCGGGAGAGGGGAGTTCTTCGCGGACAAATTTGATGTTGCCTGCCAAACCGTTATCACTTCGGTGATTCGCGTAAGCGGATGAGAATAAGAATAAGCATGAGAGTGATACGGTTATGGCAATGCAGAGGGTGACACGCCCAAGACAGTTCATTTTACTCGCCTCCGATTACTCTATTTTACTGATGATTTCGCTAACGTAAGACATAATCCTTTTGTCGACTCCATGTATTCATGTTTGAGAGTAGAAAAAAGTGGGTGGAAATGGTAAAATAATGACAAGGTTTGATGCATAAGCGGTAAGAAAGAGAGATGATTACCATGCGTACGCTATTGCCTCTGATTTTGGCGTTGCTGGCTTTCACTTCAGTAGCTTTTGCAGAAGTTTCGTTAAGTATCAATGTGCCTGAATACGCTCTTTATTTGCTGTCGAATGGCCAGCCGGTAAAACGTTACACCATTGCGGTGGGCACTCCGTATGAGCAGACGCCTATAGGCGCGTACCACGTTTTTTTCAAAGAGAGAAACCCGGTATGGTATCCAGGTTCCGGTTTTGCCGATAAAACTCCGGTGCCGCCCGGCAGCGACAATCCGTTGGGTTCGCGTTGGATGGAATTTAAACCTTCCTATGGCATTCACGGAACCAATAAACCATGGAGCTTAGACTATCCGGTATCCGGTGGCTGCATCCGCATGTATGATGCGGATGCGCAAGAGTTATTTGAAATTGTCAGCGTTGGGACGCCGGTGACGGTCGAATATCGTACTATGTTGCTTGAAGAGAGGACGGATGGTTTATACTTAAAGGTCTTGCCGGATGTATATGAGAAAAATACAACGTCGCAAGGAAAATTAGTGGAAATGTTTCAAGCATATGCTGAACGTTATGCAATGCTTAAAGATGTAAAGCTGCCGGCGAAAGTCGAGTTTCAGTCCATTTACGTGACCAAAGTTGCGACGCGAAAATGAGACGATAAAAAAACAGGCGCAATCGCCTGTTTTTTTATCGCGTAATGATGATTTCGGTACCGGTATCGATCAGAGAATATAATTCATCCAAATCTTTCTCTAAGAGTGCAATACAACCCTCCGTCCAATTGACGCCGGTCTTGGTAAGCTCATCACGACCGCCGTGAATGCCGATCCAACCGCCGAGGGCAGTGTTCTGGGGTGGCATTGAGCCCCGCTCGTTGGCGCGCAGGATGGATTGATACTGATACATGTCGATCAAAGCTTGTTTTAAGCCTGTTTCAGCATGGGCGACATCGGGGTAACTGATGCCGAGCCACTTTTTTCCTAGATAAGGGTGGTTATCCAGTGTCGATTTGTCGGTCACGTAAAAATGGCCTTCAGGAGTTTTGTTGTCGCCAAGCTGCTCTTTATCGCCGTTTGGGTTTACGCCGAAAGCGCAACGATAGCTGTGAATCGGTTTGCCGCCTTGAATGATCGACAGTGTCTGTGTTGACTTCTTGATCAGAATCAAAGTTCGATCACTGGGAAGCGGCCCGTTTGCGCTACCGGTGTCGGCAGCGGCCTGCGAATAAGGAGAAAAGAGAAACAGGACTAGGGCAATTATGAGGGAGGATAACAATGTTCGGGGGGAGAACACCAAAAAAATCAACCGCCTTTCAAGACATAAATTTAGTTACTTATTCGATGCCTTGAATAGAAACCCTTTTTTCTGAATAATTTTATATTTGCAAGTAGAACAAAATCAGGTTGTGTTTCAAAATGTCGATAAAGAATGTTACAATATAGACAATGAGTTTTTAAGGAGGAATAGTATGAGTTTCTATGATGTATGTATTGTCGGTGCAGGTGTTGTAGGGATGAATATTGCACGTGAACTGGCTAAATATGAATTGAAGGTTTGTGTATTGGAGCGTTGCGATGATGTAAGTTGTGGTTGTTCGAAAGCCAATAGCGGCATTGTTCACGGCGGTTATTCGGACGAACCGGGCACATTGAAAGCAGAGCTTTGTGTGAAGGGCAATCGGATGTATCGTCAGTTGGAAGAAGAACTGCATTTTGGCTATCGTGAAACCGGATCGATGGTGCTTGCTTTTCGCGACGAAGATGTGGAGAAGCTGCATAAAATTGAAGCGAAGGGCCAAAAGAACGGAGTGGGCGGGCTGTCAATCATTGATGGTGATCGGGCACGCGAAATAGAGCCGTATTTGAGTAAAGACGTCAAAGCGGCGTTGTATTGTAAGAATGCAGGCGTTACATCGCCGTATGAATTTGTGATTGCACTTGCGGAAAACGCGGTGGAAAACGGCGTTGAATTGCGCTTGAATAGCGAAGTAACCGCAATTGAAAAGACAAATGACGGATTTAAAGTCACGGCAGCTAATGCGGAGACGGTAACGGCACGCTATGTTATTAATTCGGCTGGAGTATATAGCGACAAAGTTTCAGCGATGCTAGGGATTGACGACTATAAAATCACACCGCGGCGCGGTCAATATGTTTTGCTGGAAAAAGAGCAGAGCTATCTGGCCCAATCTGTTATTTTTCAAGTGCCGACCGAATTGGGGAAAGGGATTTTGGTGACGACGACATATCACGGTAATCTGCTTGTCGGACCTAATGCCGAAGAAATTGACGACAAAGAAGATGTTGGGACGGATGCAAAGACGTTGGAACATATTGTGCAGACGGCGCGTCTTTCTGTACCTGACTTTGATATGAAAAAAGCGATTACATCATTTGCCGGAAACCGTCCGATTTCAAACTGCAAGGATTGGGTCATTGAAGAGAGTCGTGTACCGGGTTTTATTAATTTGATTGGCATCGATTCGCCTGGTCTGACTTCTTCGCCGGCGATTGCCGTTATGGTCAAGGGGATTTTGGTGCAGGCGGGACTGTCTCTTGTTAATAAGGCGAATTTCAACCCATTGCGCAAGGCGATTATTCGAAAAAAGGATGCTGCATTTAAAGGTGATATTAATGCGACAGACCCGAATGAACATATTATTTGCCGCTGTGAGCAAGTGACGGAAGCCGAGATTATCGATGCGCTGCATCGCGGCATCGCCGTGAAGTCGATCGATGCAATCAAGCGGCGAACCCGCGCGGGGCAAGGCAAGTGCCAAGGGGCTTTTTGCGGCTCTCGGGTCAGGAAGTTAATTGCCGACGAACTCAATATAACGCAGGAGGAAGTGACGCAGCGTGGCCCGGGTTCCTCGATTTTGCCGGAACGAGCAAAGCGTGGTGAGTTCATTAAATTATAAGCGGCGGAGGCGAGTGAGCAGTGCGGCTGGAATATCGTTTATTAGATGCGGCTCAAGAATATCCGTTGCTCTATTATTATGAGGATATATCACTTCGGGAAGTGGAGTTGCGCATGGTATGCAGTCGTTTTGTCAAATTGGGGACTGCTTATGAGAAGACTTCGGTAGCGCAAGAAGTTATGTATTATGTGATCTATCTTCGTCCGGTGCAAGCGTTGCAAAAAGAACAGTGGCCCAAAGTTCCAGAACGAGACGTTTACTTGGAAATGCGACATTGGCCGACTGCAAAGAGCGGGGCGGAGTTGATTGAACGCACAAAAGTAGCTGGCGATTCGGAATTGCTGCTGAATTTGCTTTGCGATTATATGCAGTTTTTGGGGAAAGAATGGCTGGTTCAGGCGGTTGAATTGGATGAAGATCGTGGATGCTATATTCGTTATGTAGAAACGGTCGACGAGGAGGCAAAAGATGCGGTGGAATAACCAGGAGAGTGAACGGTCGAAATCACGACACATCCTGGGCCTTTTTATGGCAGCGGTTCTTCTGTCGAGCGGCTGTTCGCCGACTGCAAATGGCCATGTCCATGTCGATGAGGATCAGGATGGCTATTGCGATTATGACAATGAACCAATGTCGCAGGATGGAACGAGGCGCAATCATTATTACGGTTCATCAGTGCGGAGTTTTGGCAGTAACAACGCTGCGTCAAGCGGCGATGCCAATCATATTTCGCAAGGCGCGAAAAGTGGAATCGGCAGTTCTAGCAGCGGTGCCGCAGGATGAATTATTCTGCACACCGAGAGGCAATCTACCAGCCGTTGCGTGAAAAAGGTATTTTCAATTGGGACCGGATGTATGGTCAAGAATATGCATTGCCTCATTGCCTGGCACTGGAAGAAAAACAGTGCAAAGAGATAAGAACGGCGGTCGAACAGATGGGCGCGATCATCGATACAACGGTGCGGGTTTTACAAGTTGCCGATGATGAACTTCTGTTTGCCATAGGCGTTCCGGAAGCAGCGCTCGGGGCGGTACGGCGAATTTCAAAGTGGACAAAAACGACGCTGCTGGGACGCTTTGATTTTGCGCAGACTGCGGATGGTTTGAAAATGATCGAATTTAATGCGGATACGCCAAGCGGGGTTGTAGAAGCTTTTCATGTGAATGGCTCGGTTTGCAGTTATTGGCAAAAAAAAGACCCGAATGCAGGCATGGCGGAGCGAATTCGCGATGTATTTGCGTGTTGGCGAATGGCGGAGCAGATTGGGGAAGACTCAGTTGATGTCTTCAGTGCATTAGGCTGGCATGAAGAAGATGCCGGTAATACACGTTATTTGATGAAACAGTCGGGCTGGCCAGCGACCTTTTTTTCGTTGCACGAGCTTATGGTTTCGGAGCGTGGCGTCTTTGTCGCTGCAGCGGATGCTTTGCGCAAGGTGGATGTGCTTTTTCGGATGCATCCGTTAGAGTTGCTAAGCCGTGATTGCAGTGAAGACGGCGAAAGGATAGGTGCGACGTTGCTTCGCTTGGCAGCGCAGGGCAAAGTTCGTCTGGTGAATCCGGCGACGGCCTTGCTTGGCCAAACGAAAGCGCTGCAGGCGCTGATCTGGGCTGCGTTTGAATCAGGCGATTACTATGATAAGGCTCAAACGGCGACGATTGAAAGGTATATGCTACCAACTTACTTTGAAAATCGTTTTCATGCTCGCGCGGCGTATGTCGAAAAACCGCTATTAGGGCGCGAAGGACAAGGCGTACGTCTTTATGATGCGCAAGGGCGGTGTGAATTCGGCACGCAAGAATCTCAATATGATGACCAAAGCAAAATTTATCAGAAACGGGTGGAACTAGAACGTTGCCGGGTTCAAACGGAGCAGGGCGATTTTGAAGGCTGCTTGCTGTGGGGCGGTTTCATTCTTGGTGGAGTCGCCAGTGCGATTCTTGCTAGAGTGGGCGGTCAAATTACAGATGATATGGCGTATTACCAACCGATTTGTTTGCGAAAGTAAAATAGGCATAAGGAAAGGATGATGAAATATGGTGGCATATTGGCCAAGTATGGGGAATTTTCTAATCTATCTCGGCGTTTCATTGCCTCTTTTGGCAGTTGGGATGATCGTTTTTCGTGCGACGACGCCATATAATGAGTATTCGCTCCTAAAAGTTGGCGGTTATGCGCCTGAACCGAGTATAAGTGCGGCTGCGCAAGCGGTGGCATATGATTTAGGCGGCAAGCTGTTAGGGATGGCCGTCGTTTTAGCCTCTGCCATTTATCATGCGGTAAGTGTCTGGGACTTATTGACCTGGGGTGTGATCGGGATGGTGTTTCAAGTATTGGTTTTTTACCTGTTTGTCTTAATGATGCCGTTTAAGGTGCTGGAGGAAATTCCGCGTGGCAATACAGCAATCGGTATTTTGTCTTCGCGAATTAGTCTTGCGACTGGATTATTAATGGCTGCCTTAATCAGTTACTAAAATTTGCGCTGAATTTTGGGAAAATAATTTATTCGGCAGGAAATGTGTAGCTGATAATCTAATCTAACTGTAAATGAGATAAATATGCTAGGTAAGGAGCAGGGAATGAAGATTCATTTTACTAAAAAAGAATATCAAACATTGCTGGATATTTTGTATATGACGGATTGGGTTTTGCATGCACACCAGGAAGAAGCGGCGGTAGAGAGTGCGCATTATCGTGAACTGATGCAAAAAATACTGGCAGAAGCGCAAGCGGCTGGTTTGGAAGATTTGGTTGATTACAAAGAGAGCGCGCAGACTTATGTACTAAACCGTAACTTTATGGAACGGAGCAGTGCGGCGCAGCAAATGGCAGCTTTTGAAAATGCAACCTTTTGGGAGGAATTAGTCGAACGGCTAGCACGACGAGATTTCTTAACGGAGTATGGGAAAGAAGAGGCGTTGAAAATGCCTTTGACGGAACGTATCGAGAAAGAGGGTCCGTTTCTTAAGCACTATGATGGCGAATTTGGTTTGAATGGTCTGAAAAATCTATATATTTGTCCGCCAGAGAAAACAAACGAATAGCGGAGTTGAACGATGTTGCAATATCACTGAATGACGTCAGGGAAGTTTGTAAAAAGATCCTTGCGTCGTTTGGTGATAAATGATATACTTCTATCTGCAATCAAAATGTTACGCTTGTTCGCGTGCATTATAGAGACTCGGCGGAAAATCGTAAGGTTTTTCCGACTGGGTTTTTTGTTTTCTTCGGCAATGGTTACTTTTTGAACGTAGTAGAATATATCGAAATAATCAGGTAATATTTTGTCGAAAAAAGTCTTTTGTGATACGGAAATGCTCTATTAAAACTAAAAAAATGTGGTATAATCATGTAGAGCACTTTGTATACAAACATAGGATTTCAGGCGCACGCCTTTAATCATAACTTGGGGAATCAAGGTCGTACGATCTGATTCCAGGATGCAAATTAAGAGATAAGGAAGGGATTTGCAAAATGAAAAAAATGAAGACTATGGATGGCAACACAGCCGCAGCATACGTATCGTATGCCTTTACCGATGTAACGGCCATCTATCCCATTACCCCGTCATCCCCGATGGCAGAATCCGTTGACGAATGGGCTGCGCAAGGGAAGAAAAATATTTTTGGTCAGACCGTAAAGGTTATGGAAATGCAATCGGAAGCCGGTGCCGCCGGTGCGGTTCACGGATCGCTGCAAGCGGGTGCGTTGACAACTACGTACACTGCTTCGCAAGGCTTATTGCTGATGATTCCTAACATGTATAAAATTGCCGGTGAATTGCTGCCGTGCGTATTTCATGTTAGTGCCCGCGCTTTGGCGGCCAATTCACTCAATATTTTTGGCGATCATCAAGACGTTATGGCAGCTCGTCAAACTGGCTGCGCACTGCTTGCAGAAAGCAGCGTTCAGGAAGTTATGGACCTCAGCGCCGTTGCACATTTGGCCAGCATTAAGGGCAAAGTGCCGTTCATCAATTTCTTTGACGGTTTCCGCACTTCGCATGAAGTACAAAAAATCGAACTGCTCAACTACGATGACCTGGAAAAACTGCTTGATAAAGATGCTTTGGAATCCTTCCGTCGCAATGCATTAAATCCGGATCATCCGGTTCTGCGCGGCACGGCTCAAAACCCGGACATTTATTTCCAAGAACGCGAAATTTCCAACAAGTATTATGAAGCGTTGCCGGAAATTGTTGAGCAGTACATGGGCGAAATCAGCAAGCTGACTGGCCGCGAATACCATCTGTTCAATTACTATGGCGCTAAAGATGCCGATCGCATGATCATTGCGATGGGTTCGGCTTGCGATGCAATCGAAGAAACGATCGATCATCTGACGAAAAAAGGCGAAAAAGTTGGTCTGCTCAACGTTCACCTGTATCGTCCGTTCTCGCTTGCTCATTTCTTCAAGTACATTCCGAAGACGGTTAAGAAAATTGCCGTTCTCGATCGTACGAAAGAGCCAGGCTGCTTAGGTGAGCCATTGTTCTTGGATGTAAAAGCCGCATTCTACGGCACTGAGTGGCAACCGGTTATTGTCGGAGGTCGTTATGGCTTAGGCTCTAAAGACGTGGTTCCGTCGCATATCGTTTCCGTATATGACAACTTGAAAGCGGATAAGCCGAAAGATGGCTTTACGATTGGCATCGTTGACGACGTAACGAATAAATCGTTGCCGCTCGGCGAAGAAATCGATACGGCTCCGGAAGGCGTAAAAGCCTGCAAATTTTGGGGCTTGGGTTCTGACGGCACGGTCGGCGCAAACAAGAGCGCAATCAAGATCATTGGCGATAAGACCAGCATGTATGCACAAGGTTACTTTGCTTATGACTCAAAAAAATCGGGCGGCATCACCGTTTCGCATCTGCGCTTCGGACCGAATCCGATCAAATCGACGTATCTGATTAATCGCGCAGACTTCATTGCTTGTCACAATCAATCGTATGTTGACAAGTATGATGTGTTGGCTGGACTGAAGCCGGGCGGCAGCTTCCTACTGAACTGCATCTGGTCGGCGGAAGAGCTGGATGAAAGACTGCCGGGTTCGATGAAACGTTATCTGGCGAAAAACAACATCAATCTCTATACGCTGAACGCAGTGAAAATTGCTCAGGAAATCGGTCTTGGCGGCCGGATCAATATGATCATGCAAGCTGCTTTCTTCAAGATTGCGAACATCATTCCGGTTGAAGAAGCGCTGAAACATCTGAAAGATGCTGTTGTGGCTTCGTACGGTAAAAAAGGCCAAAAAGTTATCGACATGAACCAAGCGGCAATCGATCAAGGTGCCAATGCCATCGTGAAAGTTGCGGTACCGGAAAGCTGGAAAACCGCTGTCGATAACGTAGATGACCAAGCACGTTTTGCTTGCGCTTGCAGCAGCACTAACGTAAAAGAAGTTCCGGCGTTCATCGAAAACATTCTCGTGCCGATGAATCGTCAAGAAGGCGACAGCCTGCCGGTCAGCGCATTTATCGGTATGGAAGACGGCACATTCCCGATGGGAACGGCTGCCTACGAAAAACGCGGCATCGCTGTCGATGTTCCGGAATGGCAACTGGATAAGTGCATTCAATGTAACCAGTGCGCCTATGTTTGTCCGCACGCGGTCATTCGTCCGCTGCTGATCAATGAGGAAGAAATGAAAAATGCACCGGAAGGCTTTACTGCCAAAGCTGCTGTCGGCGCGAAAGATCTCCAGTTCCGTCTGGCTATTTCCCCGCTGGATTGCACCGGTTGCGGCAACTGTGCACAAGTTTGCCCGGCTAAAGAAAAAGCATTGGTTATGAAACCGATTGACAGCCAAATGAGCCAAAGCGCGCTGTGGGATTATGCCGGTCAGATTACGCCGAAAGCAAATCCGATGAGCAAAACGACGGTCAAAGGCAGTCAGTTCGAACAACCTCTGCTCGAGTTCTCCGGCGCTTGCGCAGGTTGCGGCGAAACTCCGTATGCAAAACTGGTAACGCAGCTGTTTGGCGATCGTATGATGATTGCAAACGCTACCGGTTGCTCCTCGATCTGGGGCGGCAGTGCGCCTTCGGTTCCTTATACCACGAACCATAAAGGTCATGGACCGGCTTGGGCTAACTCGCTGTTTGAAGATAACGCCGAATTCGGCATGGGTATGCATCTGGGCACGAAAGCAATGCGCGATGCACTTGCTTCCGATGTCAAAGAAGCGCTCAATCTGTCAATCAGTGCGGAACTGAAAGCAGCGATGGAAGATTGGCTGGCTAATATCAATAATGGAGATAAGGCGCGTGAACGTGCAGAACTCCTGACGGAATTGTTGGCTGCAGAGAAGGGCGAACAACCGTTACTCAATAAGATTTATGAGCGTCGCGATTATATCGTGAAGCGTTCGATATGGATCTTTGGCGGCGACGGCTGGGCGTACGACATCGGTTACGGCGGTCTGGACCACGTTCTGGCCAGCGGCGAAGATGTAAACATCTTTGTTTTCGATACCGAAGTATATTCGAACACGGGCGGTCAATCGTCGAAAGCGACTCCGACCGCAGCAATCGCTAAATTTGCCGCTAGCGGTAAGCATACGAAGAAAAAGGATCTCGGCATGATGGCTATGAGCTACGGTTATGTCTATGTAGCGCAGATTGCCATGGGCGCCGATATGAACCAAACGCTGAAGGCAATCGCCGAAGCGGAAGCATATCCGGGTCCGTCCTTGATCATCGCGTACGCTCCTTGCATCAACCATGGTATCCGCGAAGGCATGGGTTGCAGCCAAGCGCAAGCGAAAAAAGCGGTACAAGCCGGATACTGGTCGCTGTATCGTTTCCACCCGGATCTCAAAGAACAAGGAAAGAATCCGTTCAGCCTTGATTCAAAAGAGCCTAGCACCAGCTTCCAGGATTTCTTGATGAGTGAAGTGCGTTATGCATCGCTCAAGAAACAATATCCGGAAACGGCGCCGGCACTGTTTGCGAAAACCGAACAGGATGCCAAGGAACGTTTAGGCAATTACAAAAAACTCAGCGAGCAATAAACTGCTCTAAGAGAAGAACCGGGCGTGATTATCACGTCCGGTTCTTCTTGTTTCATGAGTGAAAAATTATTATAATGAAGAAAAAAGAAAAGGAAGGGGGCTTGGCAAATGGAAACCATTCAATATCGTGCCGGGCGGCCCGAGGAATGTTTAAGAATTGCGCAGGGCATTTGTCTTGCATCCGGCGGGATTATGGATTTTCTGGCTCAAGCGATGCCGACGTCATACCGTTCTAAAGAGGAATGGTTGGCGCAGGAATTGCAAACCGATCAACCGGCGAGCTCCTATCGTCATGCCGTGATAGCGCAGGTCAATGGAGCGATTGCTGGAATGGTCTATTGTTATCCGGCCGCCTTATTTGGCTTAGGCAGTGAAATGAAGGAAGCGTTGGGGGAAGAGAATTATCAACAGATAGCGGAATTTTTCTCTTCACGGGTCGAAAACAGCCTGTTTCTGGATTCGCTCTATGTTTGGCCTGAATGGCGTCAGCGCGGCATTGGCGCAGCGCTTATTCAGCAGGTAATACGAGAAGCCGAGGCCTCTGGTTTGCCTAAAGTAAGTTTAATGGTTATGGCGGATAATGAGTCGGCTCGTTCGGTATATCGAAGTTGCGGCTTTGAACTGGAAAAGGCAGTGCGCTTGGAGCGTCACCCGTTAATCCCGCACGACGGAGGCGCTTTATTGTTATCGGTTTCGCTGAAACTATAATCTGCTGACAAAGAATGTGCCTAGGCGAAGAACAGTGAAGAGGGAGTGATCGCTGTATGCAATCACTCCCTCTTCATTGTTCTAACATGAAATCTTTTGCGTAGTTTTTGCGCTGAATTTTGCGCAATCAATGATGAAACGTTCATGCCGTCCTTCGCCAATTTTTTCCTTCTCATCAAAGGCGGTTACGTTAAAAATCAATTTACGTCCTTCGACTGCAACTAATTCCGCATTTGCGCTGACGGTCATGCCGATCGGGGTAGCGGCTAAATGATTAATCTCTACCCGAGTTCCGACGGTCGCGAAACCGGACGGCAATAGCGGATCGACTGCAGAAAGCGCGGCTCCTTCCATAAGGCCGATCATTGCCGGTGTTGCGTAAACGGAAAGACCGCCGCTTCCATAGGCAATTGCTGTATTCAAGGTTGTGACAAGTTCCTTTTTTTCGGATGTTAGTCCGGCAGATAGTGAAAATTCCATACAAAACCTCCTCATAAATTAGCTGTTTCTTGCGCTACGCTTATTGTAGCACAGACGCTGGCGTAGGGGAAAACGACTTGTTTTTTTATGAGGGTTATGTTATCATAAAATCTGTCGGAAAGATAGTGTGCCTGCGGTGTGCGTGACACTTATTTATGTTCAACCGACTTGCACATTTCGGGAGTTGGATGCCTTAGCGCTGTCATGGCCTCTGCAAAGGGGAAGGCAAGACCAAGGCTTTATGACGCCCACCTGCTTAGGCAGGGTTTGAACATAGTAAGAGACACGGTATTGCGGGTTGTTTTTCCGATGATTTCTTTAGGGATCGCATAGCAAAGGGTAATCCTTTGCTTTTTTTAATGTATATAAAAGAATGAACGTGTTTGAGAAAGGAGGCTTTAAGGTGAAACGATTTATTCTGGCTTATAATCCGCTGTCGGGTGATGGGCGTTTCAAGTATCGATTAGATCATGTGATTGAACGCTTTCAGCGTGCGGGTTGCTTGGTTATTCCATATCGAATACAGGAGAGAAACCAAAACCAGCGAATTGTTGAGTTGGCGCAAGAACTCGCGATAGACGGCATCGTAGTGTCAGGCGGTGACGGCACCGTACATGAGATTGTGAATCTGGTTGTCGCCAACAAAATGAACGTACCGCTTGGCATATTGCCGAGCGGTACATCGAACGATTTTGCGGTTTACTTGCAGTTAGGACGTTCGATTGAAGCGTGGGTTAGCGTTGTTGTTGCGGGAAAAACTAGGCTGGTGGATGTAGGAAAGGTTAATGATCGCTATTTTTTCAATGTGGCGAGTGCAGGACTCCTTTCCTCGGTAGCGCATAGCGCGGACATAGGCTTAAAAAACACATTGGGTAAGATGGCGTACTATTTAAAGGGGTTGGGTGAACTGCCTAATTTTCGCTCCTTGCCGCTTCGCATTACAGCAGATGGAATGAGCAGTGAAGAAGATGTATTGTTGTTTCTCGTGACGAACAGCAGCACTGTAGCTGGTTTTCCATCGTTAGCGCCGCATGCTAAAATTGATGACGGATTGTTAGATATGATAGCGGTTAGGCGTTGTAGTCTGCCGGAACTAATGACGCTGTTCTTACACTTCTTAAAAGGAAGTCATCATAGCAGTAAGCATTTAATTTATTTGCAGGCCAAAGACTTGCAGATTACTTGTCAGGAAACGGTGGAAAGCGATCTTGACGGGGAGCGCGGGCCGGAGTTGCCCCTGAAGATAACGACAATACCGGCCGCAATTCAGGTTTTTTGTCCATAAAAGAGTAAGAGGATATTTTGCTGAGGCAAGATATCCTCTTGTTTTTTCAACAAAGTGTGTTGGCATAAAATTTTAAGTTGTCTTTGCAAGAAACATTGTTTGGTGTAAAATTACCGTTATGTGCAATTTATTGTTATAATAGATGTAGAATTCAATAATGCCCTATATTGCGTGGAAGAATAGGGGCTTTACCGTGTTAGTCCGTTTGAAAATGGAAACGTGCTTTAGAAAGAGGGGAGTCCACGGTTATGAAACAAAAGCATCAACAAGATATACCGAATAAACGCCAACAAATACTTGATGCAGCTTATGTGATTTTTTCTCGCAAAGGATATCATCGCGCTACGGTAGATGAAATTATTGCGTTGGCTGATACAGGGAAAGGTACCGTTTATAATTATTTTGTCAATAAAGAACAGCTCTTTTATACGTTGATTCAAGAAAAAAGCATGCCGTTTGAAATAGACCTGCAACGTTTAGTTAAATCTGAAGTAGAACCGCTGCAAAAGGTAGAAGCTTTGATCCGCTTATTTCTCGAATTTTATGGACAGAATGGCGATTTATGGCGCGTGATGATGCATGAAGTAAGGGGCTTTGATGTTGAAGGATATTCTGATTTTACTGTGGAAGAACGGAATAAATATCAGGCCTGGTTTCATCAATCGATTGGCATGATTGAAGAAGTATTGCAGGAAGGGCGCGATAAGAATGTTTTGCGACCTTGTGACATGCACCGAGCCGCGTACGGATTGTTTAGCGCAATTGTCTCGATTGTTTTTGGCGGAATGGTCGATTCGATTGAGGAATCGGCAAAGACGATTGCCGATGTTTTTTTGCACGGTGTGGCGAAAAAATAGAGAAAGCAGAAATAGTTGCTGAAAGAGCTCGTTTCCTTAAGTGATAAGGCAGACGTTAAGAAAGGATGAAGTCCCATGTTGTTTGACACGCATCTTCATACCACGTTTTCTACCGATTCTCGTATGACGCTAGCCGAGGCTGCAGATGCAGCTGAGAAAAAAGGCATTGGAATTATTGTTACAGAACATATGGATATCGGTTATCCGGAAAAAAATGCATTTGTATTTGACGTGCAAGAATATTTTTCCCAATATGAAGCAAAGCGCAGCGAGAATATGTTGCTGGGCATTGAAATCGGCATGATGCTGGCACAGCATCAACCCGCGCAAACGATTATTGACGAATATCCTTTTGATTTTGTGATTGGTTCGATTCACTTTGTTGATGAACAGGATATTTATCAGCCGTCCTTTTATCAGGAACGCGAAAAAAGTGAAACTTACGGACGTTACTTTGAAAGTATGGCGGAGTGCATCGGACGATATCGAGGAATTCATACATTAGGCCATATTGATTATATTTGTCGCTATGCGCCTTATGAAAATAAAGAGATTGAGTATGCGGCAATGCGTGAATGGATTGACCCCGTCCTGAAAAAAGCAGCTGAGTGCGAGCTGGCAATGGAAATTAATACGCGCCGTCTTAATTCCGAAACGGTGCATAGTCTGTTGCCTGTTTATCGCCGGTTTGCTGAATTGGGCGGCAAAATGGCAACGATTGGTTCGGACTCGCACCGTCCGGAAGATGTCGGTCGCGGGTTGGGGGATGCGTTGGCGCTGGCAGATGCAGTAGGATTGCAGGCTGTCTATTTTAAAAATGGTAAGCCGATCAAGATGAAATAAAACAAGGGTTAAGGGAGACGTGATTGAAAGTCTTCCTTAACCCTTGTTTTATTTCATTGGCAGCCAGCTTCCTTTATAGCGCTCCGCCATAAAAGCGTGCAATTCAGGTCTGGCGTAAAAGGACGCCAGTTTTTGCAGCGCGGCAGTTGAAGTGTTGGTCGTACGGGTTGCCAAGACGTGAGCAAAGTTTGCGTTTGGTTTTTCTAAAAGCAAGGCATCCGGCAAAGGCTGCCAGGCATGTTTTTTAGCCTGCGCCGGACTTAAGATAAGATAATCCGCCTCGGATTGAGAAAGAAATAAGCTTTCATCCGATTGTACAATGATACGTAGTTCTAAAGGATTCGCCGTAATGTCGCCAGAATTTATCCAAATTCCGCCCGGTTGGCTGGAGAGTGTGATTAGACTGGCTTCGGAGAGTAGAGCAAGACTGCGGCTTTGTTGCTTGGCTTCCTGCGAAATGAGCACGGTGCTATGAGGCGCTGGTAAAAACGATGCAGGCTCAGTTTCTTTTTGCTTGCGGTAGATGCCTAGCGGTGAAAAAATGGTTTCTGTAAGCGGCTTCAAATTATAACTGAGGTCCCGATTGACGGCTTCAAGATAATAAGCAGGTTGAAAGGCGTTGGCATCGAGTTCGCCTCGTGCCAACGCCTCATTGAGTTTCAGATAATCGCCGTAAACGCGAACGTCAATATCCAAATCTTCCTGCAGTGCGATTTCTTTAATCTTATAAGCTATTTCCGCTTCCGCGCCAGAACTTACTCCAAGTCGTATCGGCTTAGGCTGGCTGTCGAGAATCGTCTGCGTATGCCAAGAGAGTACGGCGGCTAAGCTTGTTAGTAAAAGTATAAGTCGTAAAAAACGCAATGTCGGACTCAAAATGGATACCTCCTGTCGATTTTACACTTAAAATGCCGGAACGACGGCGCCTTGGTATTTCTCTTCAATGAATTTGCGAACTTTATCAGAAGTTAGGGCAGCCGTCAACTTTTGGATTTCAGGCCGTTTCTCGTCGCCAGTGCGAACGGCCAAAATGTTGGCGTAAGGAGAATCCTTTTGCTCTAACAGCAACGCGTCCTTCGTTGGCACTAACTTTGCTTCGAGTGCATAGTTCGTATTGATAACGGCTAATGCTACGTCATCGAGTGAGCGGGGAAGTTGAGGCGCTTCTAACTCAACAATTTTAACCTGTTTGGGGTTGGCGGTGATGTCTTGTACGGTAGCATGTACGCCAACGCCGTCTTTCAACGTCAGGATGCCAGCTTTAGCTAAGAGTGCCAATGCACGTCCGCCGTTGGTCGGATCATTCGGTATCGCGATCTTACTTCCGGAAGAGAGCTGAGTCAGGTCTTTGACGCTGCGGGAGTAGATGCCCATCGGTTCAATATGAACTTTGGCGGTGTAGGTCAGTGCCAACTTGCGTTCGCTCGAGAATTTTTCGAGGTAAGGGATGTGCTGGAAAAAATTAGCGTCCAGTTCTTTGTCGGCAACAGCCAAGTTTGGACGAACATAATCAGTCATTTCTACAATTTGCAGGTCAATTCCTTCCTTTGCCAAATCCGGTTTAATGGCGGCTAGAATTTCGGCGTGGGGAACGGCGGTTGCGCCAACTTTTAAGACTGTGGTCTTGGCGGCTGGTGCGGCACTTTGCTGTTGGCTGCAGCCGGTGAAGGCAAGCAACAGAGAAAGTAATGTGAGCGATAGTAAAAGATTTTTTTTCATAGTGATGATTCCTCCCAGAATTTAGATTATTTTTTATTCAACTTGTGGGCGAACCAATCGCCGCAAGACTGAACCAATTGGACTTGAATGAGCAAGATAACGACAGTTGCCAGCATGATGTCAGCGCGAAAGCGTTGATATCCGTATCGAATGGCCAAATCGCCCAGACCGCCGCCGCCGATGGCCCCGGCCATTGCGGAGTAACCGATCAAACTGATAATGGCAAGCGTGAGTCCGGCAATGATGCCTGGCCAGGACTCCGGCAACAGCACTTTGTAAATTAGTTGCCACGGCGATGCGCCCATCGACAAGGCTGCTTCGATGATGCCATTGTCTACCTCTTTTAGCGCCGTTTCAACGACGCGGGCGACGAAGGGGATTGCTGCAATGCTGAGCGGCACAATGGCGGCCATCGTACCGATTGAAGTTCCGGTAATGAGTCTGGTGAAAGGAATAATGGCGACCAATAAAATGATGAACGGGACGGAACGACCGGCATTGATGATCGCGCCTAAGACTCGATTCAAAGAGCGTGCTTCCAGAAGATGTCCTTTTCCTGTGATGGTAAGAAGAATGCCAAGCGGCAAACCGACTAGCGTAGAAATCAACGTGGATACGCTGACCATAACGGTTGTTTCCCAAAGCGACTTAGATAGCAGTTCGATAATTTCTGGCGACATAGCCGATCACCTCCACGTTTACTTGGTGCTTTTCCAGCTCGGAAACGGCAGACTCTAAGACGCTTTCTGAAGCGCGCAATTCAACCAGCAAATGGCCGAACGGCGTACCTTGCAAAGAATCCAAGGTGCCTTGCAAAATCGTGGCGTCAAGATCCAGACGACGAATGAGACGAGACAATACCGGTTGTTTGGCGTTGTCGCCGATGAATGTCAAACGGACGAGCAAACTGCTGTCCGGACTGGCGGTATCGGAAATCGGCAGATGGGTTAAAAAATCGGGCAAATCTAAAGAGGTGACGGATTTTACAAAACGTTGTGTGACAGGATGTGTTGGCGCAGAGAAGATGGACAAGACGCTTTCTGATTCTACGATCCGACCGTCGCTCATCACGGCGACGCGATGGCAAATCTCTTTTACGACGGACATTTCATGCGTAATCAAGACGATCGTGAGACCGAGTGTTTGGTTGATTTCCTTTAATAGTCCCAAAATAGAATGTGTTGTTTCAGGATCAAGGGCGGAAGTTGCTTCGTCACAAAGGAGTACTTTAGGTGACGTAGCCAAAGCTCTTGCAATACCGACGCGCTGTTTTTGTCCGCCGCTTAACTGTGCCGGGTAATGTGTGCGGCGATCTTCCAGGCCGACAAGCGGCAAGAGACGATCGACTTCGCGGCGAATTTCAGCTGGAGTCCAACCGCTGACCTCAAGAGGAAAGGCAATGTTTTCTTCAACAGTACGCGAAGAAAGCAAGTTGAAATGCTGAAAGATCATGCCGATTTGCTTTCGTGCCTGACGTAGTTCCCCTGCAGATAAGGTTGTCAATTCGGTACCGCCGATATTGACGCTGCCTTGGTCAGGGCGTTCCAGCAGATTAAGGCAACGTAACAGCGTGGACTTTCCGGCGCCGCTTTGTCCGATTATACCGAAGATTTCTCCGGGTTTAATCTGCAGATGAATGTCGCGTAGGGCCGTGATTGTTGCGGCGCCTTCATGATAAGATTTGGACACATTGCTTACAGTTATCAAAAAAAACATCCTTTCGTAAAAAAAATAAAAGCCGCTTCACAAAGTGAAGCGGCAGGAAAAACAACCTTGACGCTTCATCTGCCAGGACATTTGCCTGTAGGAATTGGCACCGTTCACAAATTGTGATGGTTGCCGCAGGTTCATCGGGCCAATCCCTCCGCTGCTCTAGATGAAGTGGAATATGAAATTGTGATCTTGTTTACACATACTAGCATGACTGATGTTGCATGTCAACAGATAAGTTTAATTTTACAGGGGAAAAAGTTCATGATATAATTTAACGAGGTAAAGTGATAAAGAGTGTGGAGGGCTGACTATGACAGTTAATCCTAAGTTGCAGGATAAGAGTACAGACCGCTTGTTTGATGCTATTTTACAGCTAGAGAGTCGCGAAGAATGTTATCAGTTTTTTGAAGACATATCAACAATCAGCGAACTGAAAGCATTAGCGCAACGTTTAGAGGTCGCAAAAATGCTGCAGGAGAAACATACCTATGAAGATATTGTGGAGAGTACTGGTGCCAGCACGGCTACGATCAGCCGGGTCAAGCGCTGCTTGAACTATGGCGCCGACGGCTATAAGCTGATTTTAGAGCGGATTGCAAAACTTCCAGAAAATAAAGATTGAAAGTGAGGAATATAGATTGAAAGCAGCAATACAACTCGATTTTGTGCCTAGAATTCCCTATGGGACGAAAGATTTTTTGCCTAGAGAAGCTGCCGAAAAACGGAGAGTGGAAGCCGATTTAGCGACACTGTTTGCGCAATGGGGTTATGATGAAGTGGTGACGCCGACCTTTGAGTATTTAGAAACGCTGGAAGTCGGCAATGGCGGGCAGTCGCAAGGACAGGTCTTCAAGTTTTTTGATCAGCACAATCGCTTGGTTGCTCTGCGACATGACATGACGACGCCGATTGCCAGGGTGGCTGCTACACGCCTTAAAGAGGCGGAGCCGCCGTTAAAATTATTTTATTTGACGAACGTGTTTCGCCAAGAAGAGGCGCAGACAGGACGGCAGTGCGAATTCTATCAAGGTGGAATCGAAGTTCTTGGCGTGTCGGACAGTACTGCGGATGCTGAAGTTATTGCGCTGGCAGTAGAAAGTCTGCGTTCAGCCGGTTTGAAAAATTTTCAATTTAGCTTAGGTCAGGTTGACTTTATTAATGGACTCATGGATCCGATTGATTCGTTGGGCGATTTGTCGAAACGCCTTAAGCGGGCCGTTGTCGGACGTAACTTAGTCGATCTCGAGCTTTGTTTAAATGAATCTACGCTTTCTTCAAATGAAAAAACGGCGTTGTTGGAATTACCTCTTTTGCATGGGGGCGCAGAGGTTTTATCAAAAGCGGGCAAATTAACATCGAATCCGATCTGTCGGCAGGCGTTAGAAAATCTAAGGGAAATTCATGAGCTGCTAACTCATTATGAGGTGGCAAACTATGTGAATTTTGATCTTGGTCTTACTAGGGATCTCGACTATTACACAGGTATGGTGTTTGAAGGATATACTCCGGGTCTTGGTTTTCCAGTGTGCGGCGGCGGGCGTTATGATAGGATGCTCGAGGCGTTTGGCACCGAGTGTCCAGCGACTGGGTTTGCCCTCGGCGTTGAAAGGATCATGCTGGCGTTGGAAAAACAGGGGGCGAACATTTTAAGCGTTCAAGACGATATTTATCTTGCCTGGGCGCCGGATTGCTTGGCAGAGGCCTTAAAAAAAGCAATGCAGCTTCGGCAGGCTGGCAATCAGGTGGAAGTTGCGATGCGCCCGCAGTTAAAAGAAGATGCAAAATGGACGCAACAAGAAAAGGGACGCCGCAGATTGGTATATGTAAATGCTGAATAGGGTAAAGCAGGTCTGGTCGGCTTTGAATGCACGCATAATGCAGGAGGAACGGAGCTTTGTGCAGGAAAAATTGCGCGAAGCTGAGCAACGGCTCTTTTGGGGAATGAGTCTGCCGGACCAAAGACATGTACTCAATGTGGCTTATACGGCGATTCGCCTGGCAGCTGGAAAAGAGAACCTCGATGTTCAGCTTTTGGTTCGTTGCGCCCTATTGCATGATGTGGGACGGCAAAACGGTGACGTCAGTACATGGGATAAAATTATAGCCGTCTTATTGCATGCGGCGATGCCTAAAGCAGCTATGAGCTGGGCGAAAGAAGGCCGTGGCGGAAAAATAGATAACGTAAGGCATGCCGTTTATATTTATTTTAATCACCCCAAACGCAGTGCGATATTCTTGCGGGAAATCGGCACGGAAAGCGATGTAATCGAAATTGTTTCCAGGCATCACAAAGCTCCGGTGAAAGATGAACCACCGGAGCTTGCCCTGTTGCGTCAAGCGGACAGCTTGAACTAATAGCCTTTCTTGCTATCGATAAGATTGACGAGTTCTTTTCCGTCGAGGTAACGCTCCAGGTTTTCGCCCAAAAGCTTAACCGCGCGCTCCATATAGTTAGGCGATAAGGCGGCCAAATGCGGCGTAATGATAACGTTAGACATTTCCCAAAGCGGTGAGGTTTCGACGAGCGGTTCTTCCTCGAAAACGTCAAGTGCGGCGCCTTTGATCACTCCGTCTTGCAATGCCGTTATAAGATCATTTTCATTGACGATTGATCCGCGGGAAATATTAATAAAATAAGCCGATGACTTCATCTTTTGAAAGCGTGACAAAGAGAAGAGTCGGTTTGTTTCCGGCAATAGAGGCAATGACGCAACTACGAAGTCAGCTTCGGCTAGCATTTCATCGAGCTGTTCAGGCGGATACAAACGATCGACAAAAAGTTCACGCGTTTGTGTCTGCTTTGTTGCGATGACGTGCATGCTAAAACATTTTGCTTTTTTGGCGAGTTCGCGGCCGATGCTGCCTAAGCCTACGATGGCAATGGTTTTATCATGCAACTCATCTACTGGGGACCGCTGCCAAAGATGTTGTTCCTGATTGCGGATAAAAATATTAAGGCCACGTGTGAAGGCGAGCATCAGCGAGAGTACATGCTCTGAAACGGGAATGCCGTGAATTCCTTTTGAGTTGGTCAATAAAATACTGTTGTCTTCCTGTACTGGAGCCAAGAGATTTTCGACTCCAGCGCTAAGTGCATGAATCCATTTCAATTGATGCCCGTTTTTTAGCATTGGTTGGATATCCATCCATCCCCAGGCGACGAGGATATCGGCTTCAGGAAGATATTTTGCAGCGTCTTCCCATTCGCAGCTTAGTATGCGGCAGTCAGGCGCTGTGCGTTCGAGCACTTCGCGGTGGCGCGCGGATAGTTTATTTAAAATTAGTATTGTCAGTGCAGCCATTATTGGCATCTCCCCTTTTTAGATTGCTATAAGAGAATGAATTCTACATCAGTTCTGTTTTTCCTACCTGCGGCAATTGACAAGCTGAAAAGCAAATGATAGTATATTAACATGTTATCGCTTTAAATAACTAAAGGATGGGGATTGGATATGACTTCTGTCGATATGGAATACCTGACGATTGCGCTGCCGAAAGGCAAACTGTTCAAGCCGTCGGTGGACTTACTGGCCAAAGCCGGTTACCGTGCGGACAGTGTTTCAGAAAGCTCGCGTAAGTTGATTATTACGAATGAGGAAGCAAAACTGCGCTTCATCATCACGAAAACGGCGGATCTGCCGACGTATGTCGAATACGGCGCCGCTGATATCGGCATCATCGGTAAAGATGTACTCTTGGAAGAAGAACGTGACGTTTATGAATTAGCCGATCTTAAACTCGGCTTGTGCCGATTAATGGTAGCCGTTCCCGAAGCAATGCGTCAGCCTAAATTGAGTGATTATGCACATATGCGTGTGGCGACGAAGTATCCGAAAATTGCGGAGGCTTTTTTTCATTCCCATGGAATACAGATGGAAATTATCAGACTGAATGGTTCGATAGAACTCGCGCCGATGGTCGGTCTGGCAGAGTTAATCGTAGATATCGTGGAAACCGGTCGTACACTGAAAGAAAATCATTTGACCGAGATTGCGCAGATTCATACGGCGACGGCCCGTCTGGTAGCGAATCGTGTGAGCTTCAAAATGAAATTTGAACGGATTCACGCATTGGTCAGCGCAGTGAAGGCGTTGAGTGAAGGAGTCGGAGAAGCATGAAATTATATAAAACGTGTGAATTTGAGCGAACGAAACTCGAAGCGCTGCTGGCAAAGCCGGCATTTGATGAAGTTCGTCTAGGGAAAAAAGCGCAGGATAAATTACAGTCGCTTTTCGGTGAATCGTTAACAGCAGTTCAAGCGGTGGAGCGAATCGTAAGCGAAGTCAGATGCGGTGGGGACGCGGCGGTACTGTCCTTTACCGAACGCATCGACGGCATAACGTTTGCGACATCCGATTGGCGGGTCAGCGAGAGTGAAGTTGCAGATGCCTATGAAAAGGCAGACCCAAAGGTGATCGCTTCTTTGCGTAAAGCAATTGCTAATGTGAAGCGCTTTCATGAGGAACAGCGCCCCAAGAGCTGGTTGACGGAGCGGGAAAAAGGAGCGATGCTCGGGCAAAAGGTGAGTCCGATTGGTCGCGTTGGCATTTATGTTCCCGGTGGAACGGCTTCTTATCCGTCCTCAGTCATCATGAATGCGATACCGGCAATGGTTGCCGGTGTTGAGGAGATCATTATGGCGGTGCCGCCCGGACCTGGGGGAAAGATCAATGATTATGTATTGATTGCCGCAAAGGAGTCCGGTGTAGATCGGATTTTCAAGATGGGCGGTGCGCAGGCGATTGCGGCACTGGCCTTTGGGACGGAAAGCGTACCGCGCGTTGATAAAATAACCGGTCCCGGAAATCTATTCGTGACATTGGCAAAAAAAGCGGTGTATGGACATTGTGATATTGACATGCTTGCCGGTCCGAGTGAAATATTAATCGTTGCCGATGATAGTGCGGATGCTTGTTATGTGGCTGCTGATTTACTGAGTCAGGCAGAACATGACGTATTGGCAGGCAGCATACTGATTACGGATAGTCTGCGTTTGGCTAAAGAGGTTTTGCTGGAGCTCGAACGCCAGTTAGAGTTGCTGCCGCGTAAAGAAATGGCCAAGCAGTCATTGGAAAACAATGGTTTGGTGTTGGTGGTCGATAATATTGAAGAAGCAATGGAACTGGCAAATTTGGCAGCTCCAGAACATCTGGAGATACTGGTTGCAGATCCATGGAGTCAGCTGAGTGCCGTTAAGAATGCCGGTGCGGTATTTCTTGGCCCCTATTCGCCGGAACCGCTGGGGGATTATTGGGCTGGACCGAATCATGTTCTGCCTACGGGCGGGACGGCTCGCTTTTATTCGGTTCTCAATGTAGAAACGTTCATGAAAAAAACAAGCATTATCGCGTATACGCAAGCGGCGCTAGCTGAAGTCAGTGATGATATTATTCGACTTGCGGAAGCGGAAGGGCTGACTGCGCATGCGAATGCAGTCAGAGTAAGGAGGGAAAGAGATGTTTGATTATTGTCCAAATCTAGAAAAACTGAAGCCTTATAGTGTGGATGAGGCCGACTGGGATATTAAGCTGGATGCGAATGAAAGTCCGTGCAATCTGCCGCCGCTAGTGAGGGAGCGTATTTTAGAGCGTATGGACTATTTGGCGTTCAATCGTTATCCGGATATAGAAGGGCGCGACTTGCGCGTGGCGCTTGCTGAAGGTCTGGGCTTGACCTGGCAACAAGTAGCGATCGGTAATGGTTCAAGTGAACTGTTACTGGCGCTCTGTCAGCTCTTTGGCGGTCCTGGTCGCAGCATCGCGTTTCCCACGCCGTCTTTTTCCATGTATGGAATTTATGCGCAGGTCACAGGCAGTAAGGCTTTGTCGATTCCATTGGCGTTGGAAGAAGTTTTTGACAGGGATGCTGTTGTCGCTGCGGTGCGAAAAGAGGATGCAAAATTGCTGTTACTTTGCAATCCTAATAATCCGACAGGTGCAGTGATTGATCAGGAGGATATCGAATATATTTTGACGCAGGTTTCCTGTCCGGTTGTTGTTGATGAAGCTTATTATGAGTTTTACGGGAAAAGTTCCATAAAGTTGCTGGGAGAGTATGAAAATCTGATTATAACGCGAACTTTTTCGAAAGCTTATGGATTGGCGGCTACGCGTGCGGGGTATCTGATGGGAAATCCGGAAGTGGTGCGCTTGTTGGAAAAGGTGCTAATGCCGTATCATGTCAATGCGATCACGCAAATTGCTGCAGAGACGGTTTGGCTGATGCGTGATCAATTTGAAGCGACTATCCGACAAATTGTTGTCGAACGAAAACGCATGGCCGATGCGTTAAAAGAGCTGCCGGGCATAGAGGTGTATCCGTCGCAAACGAACTTTCTGCTCTTGAAAGTCGCTGCGCATAAAATTTGTTTGGAAAATTTGGCGGCGGCGCAAATCGCTGTCCGAGCTATGGGTACTGGCGTACTGACTAATTGCCTGCGGGTTACAGTAGGAACGCCTATTGAGAACGATGCCTTTTTGACGGCAATGCGCAAAATAGCAGGTGGTCAGTTATGACGGCGCGGCGCGGTGAAATCAGCCGCAGTACAAGTGAGACGCAAATAGCAGTCTGTATTGCGCTCGATGGCGAAGGGCAAGGTGAAATCAATAGCGGAATCGGCTTCTTCGATCATATGCTGCAACTGTTTGCCCGACACGGATTGCTTGACCTTACCGTTCATGCAATTGGCGATCTGGAAGTGGATTGTCATCATACGGTGGAAGACTGTGGTATCGCACTTGGTCAGGCACTTGCTATCGCGTTGGGAGATAAGGCGGGAATCACGCGTTATGGAACGGCTTGGGTGCCGATGGATGAAGCGTTGGCTATGGTTTCTCTCGATATCAGCGGTCGCCCCTTTCTGGTTTTTGACGCCGCATTGCCGCAGATACGGCTGGGTGAATTTGATTTGGAAATGGTAGAGGAATTTTTTAGGGCGCTAGCGATACAGGCCGGATTAACTTTGCATATCCGGCTGCAAAGCGGCAAGAATGCGCACCACATGGTGGAAGCCATCTTCAAAGCGTTTGGCCGGGCGTTACGTGAAGCGGTGCGCATCGATCCAGCTATTAAAGGCGTCATGTCGACGAAAGGAGTGCTATGATGCGATGATTGCTGTTATTGATTATGGAATGGGAAATCTCTATAGCGTGGAAAAGGCTCTGCTTAGCTTAGGCGCTGAAGTGATTGTGACCAGTGATCCCGTGGTGATTAAAAATGCTGCAGGCGTAATTTTGCCGGGCGTGGGCGCATTCGGCGATTGCATGGCTAACTTGCAAAAAGCGCGATTGGTGGAGACGATTCAAGAGGTTTGTCGAAGCCATACGCCATTCCTTGGCATTTGTCTTGGGTTGCAGCTTTTGTTCGAGGGAAGCGAAGAAGATCCAGGCGTGCCAGGTCTTGGTGTGTTTCAGGGGATGGTGCGCAAAATTACAGCGCCGAATCTGAAGGTGCCTCATATGGGGTGGAATTCATTGCGTTATGCGACAGCGTCGTATTTGTTCAATAAATTAACGTCAGATAATCATGTTTATTTTGTGCATAGTTATCATGCGGTTCCTGAGCAACGTGAGCTGATCACTGCATGGGCTGATTATGGTTCTGAGGTGACTGCTGCCGTAGGGAAAAATAATATTCAGGCGGTACAGTTCCATCCGGAAAAATCAGGGCGGGTCGGTTTGATGATATTGCGCAACTTTGTTGCGCGGACGGCAGGAGGGCAATCAGGTGATTATTTATCCGGCAATTGATATTCGAAATGGAAAGTGCGTCCGTCTGACAGAGGGTGATTTTGCCCGAGAAACTATTTTTGGCGATGACCCCGCTGCTATGGCGGAAAAGTGGCAGAGCGAGGGTGGAAAATATTTGCACGTTGTGGATCTCGATGGCGCATTGGCCGGCTGTCCAGTTAATAAAAATGCGATTGCCGATATTTTATTGCGGGTCTCGATACCGGTGCAGCTCGGCGGCGGTATCCGTACGGAGCAAGATGTTGAGCAACTATTGGAAATGGGGGTTGCCAGGGTCATTGTCGGATCGGTTGCCGTGCGTCAGCCTGCGTTGGTGGCCAATTTATGCCGTAAATATAAAGAACGAATCGTTGTCGGCATTGATGCGCGCGGCGGCATCGTCGCGGTGGACGGATGGGGCAAGTCTGGAGATATTAAAGCGGATGAATTGGCTTGCCGCATGGCTGATGTTGGTGTGGCGCGCATTATTTATACGGATATTGGACGCGATGGTACGCTGTCTGGCGTAAATGTAGCGGGTACTGCCGCATTGGCAGTAAAAGCGCGAATTCCGGTTATCGCGTCAGGCGGCGTGCGTGACATTGAAGATATTATAGCGGTGAAGGACGCGGAAAAAAACGGCGTGGAAGGCGTGATTGTTGGTAAGGCTATTTATACCGGGACGCTTGACTTGCGCCAGGCCATTGCCCTGGCAGAAAGGGAGTGAAGCTCTATGTATACGAAACGCATTATCCCTTGCTTGGACGTAAAGGATGGCCGTGTGGTGAAAGGGACAAATTTTGTCGGACTCAAAGATGCAGGTGATCCAGTGGAACTGGCTGCGCGCTATGATGAAGAATTGGCGGATGAATTGATTTTTCTTGATATTACAGCTTCGTCCGATCAACGGCGGACGATGGTCGACGTAGTGAAGGATACGGCGGCGCAGGTCTTTATTCCTTTTACGGTAGGCGGCGGAATTCGTAGCGGCGATGATATTCGCAAGATGCTTCAGGCTGGCGCTGACAAAGTCTCATTAAATACGGCGGCCGTAAAGCAGCCGGAATTGATTGCTGAAGGGGCGAAACGATTTGGCAGACAATGCATCGTTTTGGCCGTTGATGCCAGACAGGTGGTGCCTGGACGATGGGAAGTCTACATCAATGGGGGGCGGACCGCAACAGGGCTCGACGTGATTGAGTGGGTAGAAGAAGGCGTTCGACTTGGCGCGGGCGAAATTCTTCTTACCAGCATGGATCGCGATGGAACGAAGGATGGCTATGACATTCCTTTGACGCGCGGGGTTTCGGAGCGGGTCGGCGTGCCGGTGATTGCATCGGGCGGTGCGGGGAAAATGGAAGACTTTTATGAGGTGTTAACAGACGGAAAAGCGGATGCTGTCTTAGCGGCATCGGTCTTTCATTATGGACAATTCACAGTGAAACAGGTAAAGGAATATTTGCGCGGACGGGGCGTGGAGGTGCGGTTATGATTGACGAAACAAGTCTTACTTATGATGCTGCCGGACTGTTGCCGGCGATCATTCAGGATGAAGAAAACGGTCAAGTACTTATGCTGGCATATATGAATGCTGAGGCTGTGAAGAAAACCTGTGAAACAGGTGTTACCTGGTTTTACAGCCGTAAACGCAAGCGTTTGTGGCAGAAGGGGGAAACCTCCGGAAATGTGCAGCGCGTGAAGCGGATTGCCTATGATTGTGATGCGGATACATTGCTGGTTACCGTCGTGCAATCAGGCCCCGCTTGCCATGAAGGAACACGCAGCTGTTTCAGCCGTCTGCTTGATGGAGGTAAAGCGGAAGCGCCGCTGACCGATCCAGCGGACATGTACGGCGGCGCAGCCAGCGTGTTGCAGGATGTATTTCAGGTGATATGCGATCGAAAAATGAATCCTAAGGAAGGATCGTATACGACGTACCTGTTTGAAAAAGGTCAGGATAAGATTTTGAAGAAAGTCGGCGAAGAGGCGGCTGAAACGATCATTGCATCAAAAAATAATGATAAGAAAGAACTTTTATATGAAATGGCAGATCTCTGGTATCATAACCTGGTCTTACTGGCCTATCATGGCGTAACGCCAACAGAGCTGCTGGCAGAACTGGCTGGACGGCGCAAAGGCTAATGTTGCGCAAAATTTGACAAAAACTACGCTTTTGTGATAAGCTTACACCAAATTTTGCAATAGGCGAAAGGTGGTGTCTTATGGAAAAGCAAGTCTCCTTACAGGCAGGCACCGGCATTGTATATGGTCTGTATCAGTTCAGTACAGATCTGGCCCGTGGTTTTGTTGATTGGCTTCATAGTATTGATCATCCCTATGGTCGTTGTCTTAGTTATGTGCCGGGAACATGCGAATTCAGTGCTTTATGGCTTGAATTGGCTGAACAAGATCAGGTTGAATTTAGTGAATTGCAAACACGTTTTTACGAACAAGTTATGCAAGCGTAATAGTAAAAGAAGGTCGCCGTAGGCGGCCTTCTTTTACTATTACGCTTCTTATTTTGTTGCTGCTATGCGGTAATTATAGGATGGCCCACGGTTTTGATTTTATTTGTATTGGCAGGAGTATCGAAGGAGAATCGTGAATACCTCTAATTGTAATAGTGCGCAAGAACGGGGGAACAATTGATGAGTGGACAAAATTTTATGAATGAAACAAAATACGAGGCTATGGAACCGCCAGATCAGGTGAGGGAATTGGCGCAACCGCCGTTGCAGAAAGCCTATGATCCTGAATGCGTCAAGATTGACTTGCCGATGCCGGAACATTTTCCGCAAATGTCACCAGTCGACTTTTTGGCGTTGATCGAACTAAGGGCGAGTGTTAGAGATTACTTAAAGCAGCCTATGCCTCTCTTAGAATTGTCTTTTCTTCTCTGGTGCAGCCAAGGGGTTAAGATGGTACTGGGTGATAAAGCGACGAAACGCACGGTGCCGTCGGCCGGTTCGCGTCACGCCTTGGAAACATATCTCTTGGTTAATGATGTGGAAGGTTTGACGCCGGGGCTTTATCGTTTTCTGGCGATTGAGCATAAATTGACGCCTGTTTCGGTTGCTGAAGGTATTAAAGGGCGGTTGGTCGAGGCTTGTATGGGGCAACAATTTATCGGGCAAAGTGCCGTTTGTTTTTTATGGTCAGCGGTTGCGTATCGAATGACTTGGCGTTATGGCGAACGCGGATACCGTTATCTGCATCTTGATGCCGGACATGCCTGCCAGAATTTATATTTGGCGGCGCAGGCAATTGATTATGGCGTTTGTGCATTTGCGACGTTTGATGATGACCGGCTGAATAAAGAATTGTTGCTGGATGGTAAAGAAGAATTTATCATTTATGCTGCTGCGGTCGGGAAAATATAGGTTTTCTTTGTTTGAACAAATGTGGAGAATATAATTTTGTTGACAGAATGCGAGAACAAAATTTAATAAATGATTAAGAAATAACGATGAAATAAATACAGGCAATCATCATGGGAGAAAACATAACTTGCCGGTGGGAGGGATTGATATGCTGCAAAAGCCAAATTTATTAACAAAACCATACAGCGACCGGCAGATTATTTTGTTTGTCAATGATGACGTGGTAGCTGCGCAGGAAAAAACAGAAGCGACCATTGCAGAAATGCGTAAGTATTCGTTAAGTCTGGAAGGGTATCTTGATTATTTCAAATTGCAAATCAAGCATTTAGATGTGGATCGTACAATGCGGATCATGAATTTGATGCAAGCGTTTTTCATGGTTAAGCGTGCCGGGGTTAATATCCGGTTAGTGGGAAAAAGTCAGGTGGAACAGTTGTCGTTGCCGCCGGGACATCCAAGGGATAATGTCATATATTTGGGGCATCCCGCACTTGTAAACCACTATATTCCGGTGGCGGCTTTTCATCGCACGGTGTTTGAACATAAGTTGTCAGAAGTGATTTCGATGCTGATGCACCTTGGTGCCAAGACAATCAATATAAAACATATGCAAGGCTGGGGTCTTGACTACTTAATGCAGTTAGATATGGGATTGCTGATTGTTGAGGAAAAGGAAGAGGTCAAAGCGAAAACATTGCTCGATATTTATAAATCGAAGGCCTCCATTGCAACGACGGAAATGCCTATGCAGGTTAATCCCAAAACGTTGCCTAAAGAACAGGTTATGGTGATCAAAACGAGTCAGATGAAAAATCTGAATCCTATAATGCCGACTAATGTTGTCTGGTATCCGTTTGAACCGACGTGGCAATGGGTGAGTGAAGGTCGAATAAAGTTTGGCTTAAAACAGTTCGTTTTGGATTTGAATTATCGTGAAGACTTTGATATCAATATTGAATTGAAAGAGAAACTTGAAAAAGCTGGTTTTAACCTAGTGGGAGATTTTGAGCCACCTGTAGCAACAAAATGGAGGATTTTTGGCGAGTTTTGGGATTGAAGAAAAAGAAAAAGCCTTCGCCTTAATATGAGGCTGGGGGCTTTCTCTTTGCTGATAATGAAAGGGATTGAGCATGGCGAAACAAGTGAGACAGACGAAAGCGGCGCGAAGCAATAAGAATAGGAACCGTCTCTGGATGGCATTAGCTGCGGTGTTAGTAATTGTTGCAGGCTGCTGGCTTGGCAGCGACCTAAAGGATGAGAAGACAACGAAATTACCGCAAGGAAAGCCGATGGCCGACGGCAGTGTGGATTATCGATCGCAGACAACCTTATTGCATGGAAAGGTTGATAATCTGCTGAATAAAATGGGACTGAAGGCGAAGGAAGTGCAGGAGCAAGAAAAAGAGATTCCGCGCGCAAGCGGCGGGAAAATTCGCTGGCATAGCCGTCAGTTGCTTCTACCGTTAACAGGCGAGATGACAGTTGACGGTATTACAACAAAAGTTAAAGAGGGTATGAAGAACGGTGGAGGGGAATTAGCCTCAATGCAAGCGGATACCTATAATGGGCAAAATGTGATGCGACTTGACATCGGGTTTCGTGAAAGCTTAGGCGGAGAGGAAATAAGTATTGTAAGCGATCGACTCTATTTATTGCCTGCGCCAGGCAGTAAGGCGGAGGCACAGGTAAATCAAGCGGTGAATCAGGCTGCGAGCCAAAATAGCAAGAGTGCAAATGGATCTTTGCCGCCGCTTAATGGTAAAGTAAAGGCTCGTCTTGCGGTGGTAATTGATGATTTTGGTTATTCGGGTGAACCAATAGCCGCATTTACTGGACTGGGGCGGCCGGTGACGATGGCTGTGTTGCCCAACCATCCGTTCAGCTTAGAAGCGGCCAATCGCGGTAAAGCAGCCGGACAGCAAGTTATTCTGCATTTGCCGATGGAACCGCTTCATGGTGGATCGTCAGAGCAATTGTATATTAGTCCTGGACAAAGTGAGACTGAAATTCGTGATGCCGCGCAACGATTGATACGCGCAGTTCCGGGAATTATAGGCGTTAACAATCATCAAGGATCGAAAGCGACATCGGATCGTAGAACAATGAATGTCGTGATGAATGTGCTGCGCCAACAAGGTCTGTTTTTTATTGACAGTCGAACGACAGGGCAGTCAGTGGCGCTTGAAGCAGCAAGACAAGCTGGCGTTAATAGTGGTGAAAATGAATTGTTTTTAGATAATGAAGATGATGTTGCGGCCGTCAAGCGTCAGTTAAGAACGGCTCAGGGAATGGCGTTGCGACAGGGGAATTTGATTGTCATTGGACATGCTAGAATGAACACGGCCAGAGCGCTGAAAGAGATGCTTTCTGAATTTGATTCTAGCGGTGTTCAGTTGGTTTTTGCATCCGCCTTGCTGAGATAAAAGAATTTTCTAATAACTATTGCGTTTATGAAAAATCCATGCTATTATCTAAGTAAGCACCATCCTTACACAACCAAGGTGTTAGGTCGCAAAGGTAACATAGCCCTTTGTCCCCAACGGTTAGCTGGTAGAGTTAAGGTAGTGTGATGTTCGGATTGTCTAAGGTATGACCCATTCCCCCCTCACAAAGGTATTGCGAATAGGAAGTGGATAGTTGGTTTCTGTTTCAGTAGTTGAGAGGTCGTAGGGATGGATGCGAAACGAGAGGGCGTTGCCCTCTCGTTTATTTTTCTTTACAAGGCTTTTCTGCAGAAGTATAATGAATCTCGTGTACAGTTTTAATTGTTAAATATATGACAGAATGAGGATTAATATTTGCATGGATACTCTTATGAGTAAGCTGAAACAAGTCAGTCCTTTATTACTTCCGTTGATAGCCGGGTTGCTTTTGCTTCATACTTTCGGAATTAGCCGTTTAACACCGGAGGCCATCAAAGAGTTGATTGTATCCTTAGGTTGGTGGGGCCCGGTGCTATATATTATTCTCTATACCATCCGACCGTTACTACTTTTTCCGGCGCTCATTCTGACTCTGGCAGGCGGTTTAGCGTTTGGCCCGATTTGGGGTACCGTCTATGTGATTATCGGCGGTGTAGGCGGAGCGTGTTTATGTTTTTTTCTCTCGCGCAAGTTTGGTCGTCAGGTGGTGCGACGTTACCTGGGTGAAAAATGGTATTTTAAAGCGGTCGAGAATAAGATCGCTATGCAGGGGTTCAAGGGAATGTTGTTTTTGCGTGTGGTGCCAATATTTCCTTATGATCCGGTTAGCTGTTTGGCTGGCGTAACGTCGGTTAGTTTTCGGCACTATGTGGTTGCAACAGCAATCGGCATGCTGCCCGGCGCATTGGCCTATAACGTGCTGGGCTGTTCATTGACAGAGCTGTTTTCGCCGCAATTTTATTTGGGCGTCGCACTAGTTTGTATTACTGTAATATCACCGCTGCTCTACCAATTAGTCCGAAGCCGTCAAGGGTAAGAGCAAAAGAACGGAAATGGACCAGCAATTAATTTGCTGGTCCATTTCAGACTGTAGACAAAACTCCACTCCCGCTAATGATATGATAAAATCATTAGCGGGAGTGATTTTATGTACGAGAAAAAAGATCGAAGTCAACAAAGCCAAATTGAATTCTTCTGCTTAGAAGATTTAGTACCGAAAGATCATATATTACGAGACATTGAACGAGCCATCGATTTTCGCTTCATCTACGACGAAGTCGACGGTTTATATAGCGACTCCGAACGAGGCAAACCAGGAATTGATCCGGTGAGTCTGTTTAAGATCGTACTGATTCAATACCTGTTCGGCATTCGTAGCATGCGTCAAACCATGAAAGAAATTGAAGTAAATATGGCTTACCGCTGGTTTATCGGATACGGCCTTACCGAAAAAGTCCCGCACTTTTCAACCTTCGGCAAGAATTATACCCGGCGTTTTCAAGGAAGCGATGTGTTTGAGCGGATCTTTATGCGCATCCTGTACGAAGCAGTAAACTGCGGTTTCATTGATGCAAGTTCCGTATTCATTGACGGAACCCATATCAAAGCACGAGCCAACAAAAAGAAAAGCGCAAAAGTGTTTGTGCCGATTCCGGCCAAGCAATATCAAGATGAACTGAATGCGGAAATTCAAGCCGATCGCGAAAACCATGGCAAGAAACGGTTAAAAGATAAAGACGACGATGAAAATCCGCCGCAAGGTAAAACCATCACGCAAAGTACGACGGATCCGGAAAGCGGCTTGTTTCATAAAGGCGAGCATGAAAAATGCTTTGCCTACGTAACCAACACGGCTTGTGACCGGCATAACTTCATATTAGGATACGAAGTCGCAGCGGGCAATGTTAATGACAGTCGATTGTTTGATGAACTGTATGAACGAGTCGTCAGTTATTTCCCTGAAACCGAAACCGTTGCCGTCGATGCGGGCTACAAAACGCCCTGGATTATGAAACAAATTATCGACAGTGGCCGAATTCCTGTCGTTCCCTACAAGCGTCCTATGACAAAAGAAGGGTTCTTCAAGAAATATGAATACGTATATGATGAATATTATGAATGCATGATTTGCCCTGGCAACCAGGCGCTTGGCTACAGTACGACGAATCGTGAAGGATATCAAGAATATAAAAGCGATGCAAAACAATGCAAAGTGTGTCCGCATTTAGAGCAATGCACGCAGAGCAAAGCGCATCAAAAGCAAGTCCAAAGGCATGTATGGGAATCCTATCTGGAACTTGCTGATGAGTATCGGCACATGCCGATATATCGCGATATTTACAAATTGCGCTCGCAAACAATTGAGCGTGTCTTTGCAGATGCAAAAGAAAAGCATGCAATGCGCTATACGCAACTGCGTGGCCTGCAGAAAGTGAAAATGCAGGTGACGCTTACTTTTGCATGCATGAATCTGAAAAAACTGGCGACCTGGAAGAAACGCAGGGGTATATTACCGCCTGTTTTTCAACGTTTTTTCGAAAAACTGCGTTTTTGCAGTGAAAATTGGATAACTGAAATTGAAAAATGCACCTTACGCTTTGCGTAAAGTGCATTTTGTCGACGGTCTG